>JAICLP010000116.1 GCA_025925475.1 Burkholderiales bacterium
GAAGAGCACGCCGGCGGCATGCGCGAAGGTTATCGGCTGCGCGGCGTGCTGCCGGGCGGCGCCTCCACCGAATTCCTGGTCGAGAGCGATCTCGACGTCGCGATGGACTTCGATTCGGTGCAGAAAGCGGGCAGTCGCCTCGGAACCGGTACCGCGGTGGTGCTCGACGATCGCACCTGTCCGGTGGGCATGCTGCACAACCTCGAGCACTTCTTCGCGCAGGAATCGTGCGGCTGGTGCACGCCGTGCTGGTCCGGGCTCGCCTGGGTCGAGGAGCTGCTCTTCGAGCTCGAGCAGGGACGCGGACGGCCCGAAGACCTCGAGCGCCTGCAGGAGCACACGCACCGGCTCGCGCCAGGGCACACGTATTGCGCGCTCGCGCCCGGCGCGGCGGAGCCGCTACAAAGCGGGCTCAAGCATTTTCGCGAGGACTTCGAACGACACATCGGCGCCGGGCGCTGTCCCTGGAAGTAAGGCATGGCGACGATATTCATCGACCAGGAGCGCCACACGGCGCGGGATGGTGAGAACCTGCTCCAGGAATGCCTGGCACTCGGCTACGACCTGCCCTACTTCTGCTGGCATCCCGCGCTCGGCTCGGTCGGCGCGTGCCGCCAGTGTGCGATCAAGCAGTTCAAGGACGAGCACGACACGCGCGGAAAAATCGTCATGGCGTGCATGACGGCGGTGCGCGAAGGCGCGCGCATCTCGATACACGATGCCGAAGCGAGCGCGTTTCGCGCGAGCGTGATCGAGTGGCTGATGATCAATCACCCGCACGATTGTCCGGTGTGCGATGAAGGCGGCGAATGCCATCTGCAGGACATGACCGTGATGACGCGGCACGTGTACCGCCGCTATCGGGGCCGGAAGCGCACGTTCCGCAATCAGGACCTCGGGCCGTTCGTCAATCACGAGATGAACCGCTGCATCCAGTGCTATCGCTGCGTGCGCTTCTACCGCGATTACGCGGGCGGCCGCGATCTCGACGCGCACGCGCTGCGCAACCACGTCTACTTCGGCCGGCACGCCGACGGCGTGCTCGAAAGCGAGTTCAGCGGAAACCTGGTCGAGGTATGTCCCACCGGCGTGTTCACCGACAAGACGCTGAAGCGCCACTACACGCGCAAATGGGATCTGCAAAGCGCACCTTCGATTTGCGTCCATTGCGCGCTCGGCTGCAACACTGTGCCGGGGGCGCGCCAGGGCACGCTGCGGCGTATCCACAACCGCTACAACGGCGCGGTCAACGGCTACTTTCTGTGCGACCGCGGGCGCTACGGCTACGAGTTCGTCAATGCTCCTACACGAATTCGCACGCCCTTGATGAGGCGGCAGCGTGGCGAGGCGCTGCGCGCGGCCACGCGCCAAGAGGTGCTCGCGCAGTGGCGTGCGCTCGTCGACCGCGGAGCCAAGCCGATCGGCATCGGCTCGCCGCGCGCCTCGCTCGAAGCGAACTTCGCGCTGCGCACGCTCGTCGGCGCGCAACGTTTCCATCTCGGCGTTTCGGACGCCGAGCACACGCTGCTCGAATCCGCACTCGCGCTGCTGCGCGAAAGCCCGGCACGTGTGGCGTCGCTGCGCGAAGCGGAAGGCGCGGACGCCGTGCTCGTGCTGGGCGAGGACGTCACCAACACCGCGCCGATGCTCGCGCTCGCCTTGCGTCAGTCGGTGCGTCAGACGCATATGAAGATCGCCACCAAGCTGCATATTCCGCACTGGGACGATGCGGCCGTGCGCGAAGCGGCCGGCAGCGCGAAGGCGCCGTTGTTCGTCGCCGCGCCGATCGCCACGAAGCTCGACGAGGTCGCGACGCGCGTCTTCCACGATGCGCCCGACGAGGTCGCGCGGCTCGGTTTCGCCGTGGCCGGGGCGATCGAGGGTCGCAAGGCGCATCGCGTTCCGGACACGAGCGATGCGACGCAGGCGCTCGCCGACGAGATCGCACAGGCTCTCGTTGCCGCGGAGCGCCCGCTGATCGTTTCCGGCTGCGGCTCGCAAAGCGTCGAGCTTTTGCGCGCGGCGGCGAGCGTCGCCGCGGCACTGTGCGCGAAAGGCCACAGCGCACAGATCACCTTCGCGCTTCCCGAGTGCAACAGCGGCGGTCTCGCGCTGATCGAGGGCAAGCGTCTTGGCGCGGCGATCGAAGCGCTGCGCAACGGTGATGCCGATACGCTGATCGTGCTCGAAAACGATCTCTACCGGCGCGCCGGGCAAGCTGCGATCGACGCACTTTTCGAAAGCGCGCACCAGGTCGTCGTCATCGATCACACCGCGAGCGCGACGAGCGCGCGGGCCGACATCGTGCTGCCGGCGGGGACGTTCGCCGAGTCCGACGGCACGCTCGTCAACAACGAAGGTCGCGCGCAGCGCTATTTCCAGGTCTTCGTGCCGAACGGCGACGTGCAGGGGAGCTGGCGCTGGGCGCGCGACCTGCTCGCCGCAGCCGATCGCGGCCGCGAAGGCGACTGGGCGAACCTCGACGCGATCATCGGCGCGTGCGCGGCCGCGATTCCCGCGCTCGCGCAGATCGTGAACGCCGCGCCCGGTGCGGGATTTCGTCTGGCGGGTCAGAAGATCGCGCGCGAGCCTCCTCGCTACAGCGGGCGCACCGCGCTGTACGCGAACGTGAACGTGCATGAGGTTCAGGTGCCGGCCGATCCCGATTCGCCGCTCGCCTACTCGATGGAAGGCTACCCGGGGGAGCCACCGCCGCCGCTCATTCCCTGGTTCTGGGCGCCGGGATGGAATTCGGTGCAGTCGGTCAACAAGTTCCAGGCCGAAATCGGCGGCGCGTTGCGCGGCGGCGATCCGGGCGTGCGTCTGATCGAACCCGCGGGCGCGGATGGCGGCGCGCATTTCGACACGGTGCCGCAGCGTTTCGCACCCCGCGTCGGCGCGTGGCTGCTCATACCGCTTCATCACATCTTCGGCAGCGAGGAGCTGAGCGCGCTCGCACCCGGCGTGCGCGAGCTCGCGCCCCAACCATACGTGGCGCTCAATCCCGACGATGCGGACATGCTTGGCCTCGCCGCGGGCGAGCTCGCGTGCGTGGATCTCGATCCCGCACCGTGTCGTCTCCTGGTTACACGCCGCGCCGATCTGCGGCGCGGCATGGCGGGTGTGCCGGTGCTTCCATGGCTTCATTTCGCCGCGCTGCCGGCGTTCGCGAAGATCACGAAGGCGGAGGCGTCGCGCGTGGAGGCCGAATGACACCCATCGCGCTGGGCCTGGCGAACGTCTTCGGCGTGCTGGTGATCGTGCTCGCGGTGGCGGCGCTTTTGATCTGGGTGGAACGGCGCCTTCTCGGGTTGTGGCAGGACCGCTACGGACCGAACCGCGTCGGCCCGTTCGGCCTGCTGCAGGTCGTCGCCGACATGATCAAGATCTTCATGAAGGAAGACTGGGTGCCGCCGTTCGCGGACAAGGCGGTGCTCGTGCTCGCGCCGCAGATCATCGCGATCGTGACGCTCGTGGCATTTGCCGTCGTGCCGATCGCGCCCGGCATCGGCGTCGTGAACCTCAACATCGGGCTTCTGTTCTTTCTCGCGATGTCGTCGCTCGGCGTCTACAGCCTCGCGCTCGGCGGCTGGGCCTCCAACAGCAAGTACTCGCTGCTCGGGGGCTTTCGCGCCGCGGCGCAGCTTTTGAGCTACGAAGTGTTCATGGGGCTTTCGCTGATGGGCGTCGTCATGCTCGCCGGCACGTTCGATCTGCGGGCGATCGTCGAGGCACAGCGCCACCTGTGGTTCATCGTGCCGCAGTTCGTCGGCTTCGTCGTCTTCACCATCGCGGGGATCGCCGAGATGCGTCGCCTGCCCTTCGATCTGCCCGAAGCCGATGCCGAGCTCGTCGCGGGCTTCCACACCGAATACTCGGGCTTCAAGTTCGGCCTCTTCTTCGTCGGCGAGTACATCGGCCTCGTGCTGATCTGCGCGATGATCGTGACGCTGTTCCTCGGCGGCTGGCTGGGGCCATGGCTGCCGCCGGTGGTGTGGTTCGTGGTCAAAACCGCGGTTCTCATCGCCTTTTTCATTCTGCTGCGCGCGGCGCTTCCGCGGCCGCGCTATGACCAGCTCATGGCGTACGGCTGGAAAGTCATGCTGCCGCTCGCACTCGTCAACCTCGCCGTCACCGGCGCGATCGTGGTCGCGCGCGCGCCGGCACACTGACTTCACGGAGACGTGCGCGATGTGGAGCTCGATCCGAACGGCATGGACGATCTTCCTGCACATGTTCCGCCGCCGCGTGACGATCCAGTACCCCGAGGAAAAGCCGTACATCCCGCCGCGCTGGCGCGGACGCATCATCCTCTCCCGCGATCCCGACGGCGGGGAACGCTGCGTCGCGTGTTATCTGTGCGCCGTCGCGTGCCCGGTCGACTGCATCTCGCTGCAGGCGACCGAAGACGAGCACGGCCGCCGTTATCCCGAATTCTTCCGCATCAACTTCTCGCGCTGCATTTTCTGCGGCTACTGCGAGGAGGCGTGCCCGACGTACGCGATTCAGCTCACCAACGATTTCGAAATGGGCGAGTACGACCGGCAGAACCTCGTCTACGAAAAGGAAGACCTGCTGATCGACGGCCCGGGCAAGTATCCGGAGTACAACTTCTATCGCGTCGCGGGGCTCGCGATCGGCGGCAAGGACAAGGGAGAGGCCGAGAACGAAGCGCCGCCCGTCGATCTCAAGCGCCTTCTGCCATAGGACACGCGACGCCATGGAATACATGTTCTTCATCGCCGGCGCGATCGCGATCGTCGCCACGGTCCGGGTCGTCACGGCGATGCACGCCGTGCACGCGCTGCTCTATCTGATCGTATCGCTGCTCGCGGTAGCGCTCGTGTTCTTCACGCTCGGTGCGCCGTTCGCCGCGGCGCTCGAAGTGATCATCTATGCCGGCGCGATCATGGTGCTGTTCGTGTTCGTCATGATGATGCTGAACCTGGGCAAGGCCGACGCCGAGCGCGAGCGGAGCTGGCTTTCGCCCGGCATGTGGATCGGCCCGGCCGTGCTCGCCGGACTGCTCCTGATCGAGCTCGCTTGGCTCGTTGCGCAGGGCGCGGGCGCGCCGGCGGTGCGCCAGAGCGTCGAACCGAAAGCGGTCGGCGTCGCGCTCTTCGGCAACTACGTTCTCGGCGTCGAGCTCGCTTCGATGCTGCTGCTGGCCGGGCTCGTGGGCGCGTATCACGTCGGCCGCCGCAGGGCGGACGAAACGGATTGACCCGCGATGGATGCGATTCCGGCTGCGTACGGACTGGGACTCGCAGCGGTGCTGTTCGCGCTCGGGCTCGTCGGCATCCTCGTTCGCCGCAACCTCGTTTTCGTTCTGATGTCGCTCGAGATCATGCTCAACGCCGCAGGCCTTGCGTTCGTCGTCGCCGGCGCGCGCTGGGGTCAGGCCGACGGGCAGGTACTCTACATTTTCGTGCTGACGCTCGCGGCCGCCGAGGTGTCGGTCGGCCTTGCGCTGCTTTTGCAGATTCACCGCCGCTATGAGAGCCTCGACGCGGACCGCGCGAGCGCGATGCGGGGCTGACGATGCAATTGCTGTGGCTCATCCCCGCGCTGCCCCTCGCCGGATTCGTGCTCCTCGCGCTTGGCGGACGCGGCGCATCCGAGCGCACGATCGCGACGATCGGCGTCGGATCGGTCGGAGTTTCGGCGCTGGTGGCGGTGCTCGTCGCGATCGATTTCATCGCCGCGCCCGCAGGCGCGGTCTTTCGTCCGAGCTCCGCGACCTGGATCGACGTCGCCGGCTTCGCGCCCGCGTTCGGGCTCTACCTCGATGCGCTCTCGCTCGTCATGGTGCTGGTCGTGACGATCGTGGGCTTTCTGATCCATCTCTATTCGGCCGAGCTCATGTCGGGGGACGAAGGCTACCGGCGCTTCTTCGCCTGCATGAATCTCTTCGTCGCGGCGATGTGCGTGCTCGTCCTCGGCGACAACCTGCTCTTTCTGTACCTCGGCTGGGAAGGCGTCGGCCTGTGCAGCTATCTCTTGATCGGCTACTGGTACCGCGACCCTGCGAACGGGCTCGCCGCGCGCAAGGCGTTCGTCGTCACGCGCGCGGGCGACGCCGCGTTCACGATCGGACTATTGCTGCTGTTCACGCAGCTCGGCACGCTCGACATCCCGACGCTGATGCAGCGCGTGAGCACGCAGTGGCCGCCGGGATCGGCGCTCGCGACCGCCGCCGCGCTGCTCCTCCTCGGCGGCGCGGTGGGCAAATCGGCCCAGATTCCGCTGCAGACGTGGCTGCCCGACGCGATGGCCGGCCCGACGCCGGTGAGCGCGCTGATCCATGCCGCGACGATGGTGACCGCAGGCGTCTACCTCATCGCGCGCACGCATGTCCTGTATGCGGCGGCGCCGGCCGTGCAGGCCGCGGTGGGCGCGCTCGGCGCGGCGACGCTTCTCATCGCCGGCTTCAGCGCGCTCGCTCAGAACGACATCAAGCGCGTGCTGGCGTATTCGACGATGAGCCAGATCGGCTACATGTTTGTAGCACTCGGCGTCGGCGCATGGTCCGCGGCGATCTTCCACTTCATGACGCATGCCTTCTTCAAGGCGCTGCTGTTCCTTTCCGCCGGCGTCGTGATCATGAGTCTTCATGAAGAGCACGACATCACGAAGATGGGCGGATTGCGCACGCGTCTTCCGGTCGCGTTCTGGTCGTTTGTCATCGGGGCCGCATCGCTCGCAGCACTCCCGCTGATCACCGCCGGGTTCTACAGCAAGGACCTCATTCTGTCGCGCGCATGGTCGGCGCCGCACGGCAGCCCCGCGCTGTGGGCAGCCGGCTGGGTCGGCGCGCTGCTCACAGGCGCGTACATCTTTCGCGTGGTGTTCATCGCTTTTTTCGGCGCGGTCCGAAGCGAGCCCGGAGCGCGCGCCGGATTTCGCATGACGCTCCCGCTCGTCGTGCTGTCGGCGCTCGCGCTGATCGGCGGATTCGTCGAGCTGCCGCCGTTCCTCGGCGGCATGCACGCGTTCTCGACCTTTCTCGCACCGGTGCTCCCCGTACCAACCACAGCATGGTCGACCGCCGTCGAGATCACGATCGAGATGCTCGCCATGGCGGCTTCGCTTGCCGGGATCTACGTCGCCTACGTGCTCTTCATGAAGGACAGGCCGTGGCCGGCGCGGCTCGCCCGCAGTCCTGTGAGCGCCGCGTTGCGCGCGTTCTGGCGCGGCGGCTTTGGATTCGACGCGCTGTACGATCGGCTGTTCGTGCGGCCCTATGTCGAGGCCGCGCGCGTCAACCGCGGCGACTTCGTCGACGCGGTCTACGACGCGCTCGCCGCGCTCACGAGCGCGCTCTATCGCACGCTGTCGCGGACGCAGGACGGGCTCATGCGCCACTACGCCGGCGCGATCACGGGCGGAGCGGTGCTGATCGTCGCGCTCGCCCTCTTCCTATGGTGATGCTCGCCTGGATCTTCGTGCCGGTCGCCGGCGGACTTCTCGCCTGGGTTGCGGGACGCCGGCGCGCGGTGTTGGCGCGCTGGATCGCGCTCATCGCGACGGCCGTGACGCTCGCGCTCGCCGTGCTCGAATGGACGCAGAGTGGATCGACTCGCCTTTCCGGCCAGGGGCCGTGGCTCGCCGATGCTGCATGGCCGTGGATCCCGCGATTCGGCATCAGCTTCCATCTCGCGTTCGACGGCCTCAGCCTGTTGATGGTGACGCTTACCGCGTTTCTCGGCGTCGTCTCGGTGCTCGCGTCGTGGCGCGAGATCGAAGAGCGCGTCGGCTTCTTTCACTTTAATCTGCTGTGGACGATCGCCGGCGCGATCGGCGTCTTCGTCGCGCTAGACCTCTTCCTGTTCTTCTTCTTCTGGGAGCTGATGCTCGTTCCGATGTATTTCCTGATCGCGATCTGGGGCCACGAAGAGCGGCGCTACGCGGCGCTGAAGTTCTTCATCTTCACGCAGGGCAGCGGCCTGCTCATGCTGCTCGCGATCCTCGCGCTCGCGTTCTTCCACCAGCGCGCGAGCGGCGTGCTCACGTTCGACTATTTCGCGCTGCTCGGCACGCCGCTGTCGCAGACGGCGGCGATGTTGACCATGCTCGGCTTCTTCATCGCCTTCGCGGTGAAGCTTCCCGCGATCCCGTTCCACACGTGGCTGCCCGACGCGCACACGCAGGCGCCCACCGCCGGCAGCGTCATCCTCGCCGGTGTGCTTCTCAAAACGGGCGCGTATGGCCTGCTGCGTTTCGTGCTGCCGCTCTTTCCCGATGCGGCACAGCGTTTCGCGCCGGTCGCGATGGCGCTCGGCGCCATCGGCATTCTCTACGGTGCAATCGTCGCCTATGCGCAGAGCGATCTCAAGCGTCTCGTCGCGTACACCAGCGTGAGCCACCTCGGATTCGTGCTGCTCGGCGTATTCGCGTGGAACGCATGGGCGCTCGAAGGGGCGGTGATGCAGATGGTCGCGCACGGCATCAGCACCGGCGCGCTGTTCGTTCTCGTGGGCGCGCTGCAGGAGCGCACGCATACGCGCGACATGAGCCGCCTCGGCGGCTTGTGGGCGAGCGTGCCGCGCCTTGGCGCGCTCGGACTCTTCTTTGCAATCGCCTCGGTCGGACTGCCCGGGCTCGCGAATTTCGTCGGCGAGTTCCTGGTGCTGCTCGGCGCCTTCCGCGTCAGCATCCTGTGGACGGTCATCGCGGCGCTGGGCTTGATCACCGCCGTCGTCTACGCGCTCGTGCTCGTGCAGAAGACGTTCCACGGTGAGAACAC
>JAICLP010000320.1 GCA_025925475.1 Burkholderiales bacterium
GGACGTGGCACGTCGCGCCCAGCATGCACGTAGCGAGGTTCAACCACACGGCTACGCTGCTGCCCGATGGCCGCGTCCTCGTCGTTGGTGGTTCTGCAGGTAACGCGCTCGCGAGCGCCGAAATCTTTGAACCAGGCAATGCGACTGCGGCAACGATCTCGGCTGCCATCACCGGCGCCTGGTACGACCCGGCGCAAAGCGGACATGGACTCTTCGTCGAGGTGCTGTCCGGCAACCGCTTCCTCGCGTCCTGGTTTGCCTTTGATCCGTCGGGCAAGCAGGAGGCGTGGTTCACGGGCGTCGGCACGTACAGCGGGAACACGGCGACGATCACGAATGTATTGATGCCAACGGGCGGGCGCTTCATTCCCAATTTCGACGCCGAGGACGTGACAGCCAACCGCTGGGGCTCGCTCACGTTCACGTTCACCGATTGCAATCACGGCCGCGTGGATTTCAACGCCGTTGCCGGATATGGCAGCGGCAGTATGAACATCACGCGCCTGACGCAGCCCGCGGGGCTCGCGTGTCCATGATGAGCACTTCGCCGCAATGAGCCGCGCGGCGCTGCAAACGCCTATGGAGCCTACAATCGATCGACGTTGGCTTCCATCGCACCCACCGCCCGCGTTTTTTTCGCGCTCGTCCCGCCGTTTGAAGTGCAGCAAGCGCTGGGCCAACTCGCCCGCGAAACGGCGCGGCGCGCACACGGGCGGCCGGTGCCTGCCGAGAACATGCACGTCACGCTGGCGTTCGTCGGCGCGTGGCCGGTCGCACGAATGGCGACGCTGTTCGACGCGGCGGTCAATATCGACGTCGAGCCGACAAATATCGTGCTGGACAGATTGGGAGCCTTTCGGCGTGCGGGCATCGCGTGGGTCGGTCCATCGCTCGTCCCCGATGCCTTGACACGGTTGGCGGCGTCGCTTGCCGATTCGCTATCGGCCATTGGCGTCATCCTCGACGCGCAGCCTTATCGTCCGCACGTGACGCTCGCGCGGAATTGTCGCGGTCCATATGCGGACGGCGCGTCCGGACCGTTTCGCTTCGATGCCAACCGCTTCGTGTTGATGCAATCGCAACCGCGTGCCGAAGGCGCACGCTACAGCGTCGTTGCCGACTGGGCGCTGCCATTCGAGCGACCACGACCGAATTCCGATCCCTGATTCGCATCGTTCATCGTGGTCGCTCCCGGTGAGTTTGCGCTCAAGGCGGCGACCGAAGACATTCGCTCGCTGAGGGGCATGATTCGCAGGCCGCGGCGGCCTGTCTCGATCGATGCGATGAACGCGGCGATCAAGCGTCGCGGTGCCGGCCGGTGATCCGTCTCGACACCAACGTCCTCGTTTGCTACATCACCCAGGACGATCGGCGCGAATCCCCGAAAACCGCTCGTCTCATGGAAGGCCGTGCGCTCGTTCGGGACGGGGAAGGGGGATTTCGCCGACAGCCTGATCGAGCGCATCGGCGCGGATCATGAGTGCGAGTACGCATGCACGTTCGACAAGCAGGCGGCAGGCGCGGGCATGCGCTTGATCGAATGACGCCGCGAAGCGGCGCAGCTTCGCTGCCTACACCTGTCCTTTGGCCATCGGCCGCTCAGGATCCGCGCACCACTCGCTCCACGAGCCGGGATAAAGACGCGTCAGCGGGTAGCCGGCGATCGTCATCGCGAGGATGTTGTGACAGGCGCTGACGCCCGATCCGCAGTAATGGACGACGTCGCCCGGCGAGCGGCCGTGCAGCATTGCATCGAACTCGGCGCGTAACTCGCCGGCCGCGCGAAACGTGCCGTCGTTCGCGACGTTGCGACTGTGCGGGCGATTGAGCGCGCCCGGAATGTGTCCGGCGACCGGATCGAGCGACTCGACATCGCCGCGATAGCGCTCCGCCGCGCGCGCATCGAGCAGCACCAGGTCGTGGCGCGGCAGACTCGCAGCGATGCCGGCCGCATTGACGGTGGGACGCACGCGCATCGGCATGAACTTCGTCGCCGTCGCCGTGCGCGGCTCGCGCTCGACCGACCGGCCCTCGCGCGTCCACTTCGCGAATCCGCCATCGAGCACCGCGGCGTTCTCGTGCCCGAGCCAGCGCAGCATCCACCACAGGCGCGACGCATACACGCCGCCGCCTTGATCGTACGCGACGACCTGCTTCGTCGCGTCGATGCCGAGCCGTCCGAACACCGCGGCCGCGGCTTCGGGGCTCGGCAGCGGATGCCGTCCGTTCCTGCCGGTCATCGGCGCCGACAGGTCGCGGTCGACGTGCGCGAACACCGCGCCCGGCACGTGCGATTGCGCGTACGCCTCGACGCCGTACGTGTCCGGCTTGCCGAGATCATGCCGCACGTCGACGATGACGAACACGGGATCGCCGAGGTGACGCGCGAGATCGGCGGTGCCGATCAACGCGCGGTAGCGCGCGTCGGCAACGGTCGCAGATGCGCTTGCGGCACGCGAAGGACGAGCGGGACGCGGCATTGCGAAAAAACCTCAGTTGCCGACGAGATGCGCTTCCATCTCGCGCCGGTAGAACTCGTGGAAGTGCTGCATGCCGTCTTCCATCGGCGATTGGTACGGCCCCACCTCGCTTCGTCCCTGCGCATAAAGCGCCTTGCGTCCCGCGTCCATCCGCTCGGCGATCTCGTCGTCTTCCTTCGCGGTCTCGTGATACGCCGCCTGCTCGGCTTCGACGAATTCGGGCTCGAACAACGCGATGTCTTCCGGATAGTAGAACTCGACGACGTTGAGCGTCCTGTCCACGGCTTGCGGGATCAGCGTGCTGATCACGAGCACGTGCGGATACCACTCGACCATGATGTTCGGGTAGTACGTGAGCCAGATCGCGCCGTGCGGCGGCTGCTTCCCGCGGTAGTAGTCGAGCACCGCCTTGTGCCACCGCTCGTACGTGCGCGTGCCCGGCTTGCCGAGGCCGCTGTTGACGCCGACCGACTGCACCGACGCCCATGGCGCCAACTGCCAGCGCAGATCATGGCACGTGACGAACTGGCCGAGGCCCGGATGGAACGGCTCGACGTGATAATCCTCGAGATAGACCTCGATGAACGTCTTCCAGTTGTAGTTGCAGTCATGCAGGTCGACGTGGTTCAGCACGTAGCCGCCGAAGTCGATCTCGGACAGCGCGAGGCCTCCGAGATCGCGCGCGACGTCGCGCGGACCGTCGAACAGCATGCCCTTCCAGTTCTGGAGCGGCGTACGGCCGAGATGCGCGCAAGGCTGGTTCTCGAAATGCGGCGCGCCGAGGAGCTTCCCCGACAGGTCGTAGGTCCAGCGATGGATCGGGCAGACGATGTTCTTCGCGTTGCCCTTGCCGGTCAGCATGATCGCCTGCCGGTGGCGGCAGATGTTCGACAGGAGCTCGACACCTTGCGGGCCGTGGACGAGCGCCTGCGCGTTGTCGCGCGCGGCGAGCACGTGATAATCGCCGGGCTCGGGCGCCATCAGCGCGTGGCCAACGTAGCCGGGGGCGCGCGCAAACAGGTGCTTGCGCTCGGCGTCGAAGACCTTGGGATCGCAGTACCAGTTCGCGGGAAGCTGCGACGCGGCTTGCCGCAGTCGCGCGGCAGTGGCGAGATCGGACATCGATCACCCTTTCACGAAAATCAAACCCAACCCAACAACCCGTCGCTCGTCACAATCAGGCGCCGGACCGCTTTGCTAAGTCGACCGCGCGAAAGGATCGCGTAAGACCTTGAATTAGCGTCTTAAAAAGGCCGCGTCGTCAAAACATGTAGTA
>JAICLP010000428.1 GCA_025925475.1 Burkholderiales bacterium
ACCTCTTTTCCGAATTCGAAGGCAAGGCGCCGCAAGATCTGCCGGCCGGCGACGTCAAGTACCACCAGGGCTTCTCGTCCGACATCTCGACGCCCGGCGGACCGGTGCATGTGACGCTCGCGTTCAATCCGTCGCACCTCGAGATCGTCGATCCGGTCGTCGAAGGCAGCGTGCGCGCGCGACAGCATCGCCGCAAGGATGCCCGCGGCGACCAGGTGCTGCCCGTGCTGCTGCACGGCGATGCGTCGATCGCCGGGCAAGGGGTCGTGCAGGAGTGCCTCAACATGGCGCAGACGCGCGGCTATTACACCGGCGGCACGATCCACGTCGTCATCAACAACCAGATCGGCTTCACGACGTCCGATCCGCGCGACGTGCGCGGCACGCTCTACTGCACCGACGTCGCGAAGATGGTCGAGGCGCCGATCTTCCACGTGAACGGCGACGATCCCGAGGCGTGCCTGCTCGCGACGGAGCTCGCCCTCGACTATCGGCAGAAGTTCCACAAGGACGTGTTCATCGATCTCGTCTGCTTCCGCCGCCTCGGCCACAACGAGGCCGACGAGCCGATGATCACGCAGCCTTTGATGTACAAGAAGATCAACCAGCATCCGGGCACGCGCAAGCTCTATGCGGATCGGTTGATCGCCGAAGGCGTCATCACGGCGGAGGACGCCGAGCAGATGATCGCGACGTATCGCGCGGCAATGGACAAGGGCTATCACACGAACACGACGGTGCTCGCGAACTACAAGCCGCCGTTCATCGTCGACTGGTCGCCGTACAAGAACCGGCACTGGACCGACGCGGCCGACACGCGCGTGCCGATGCCCCACCTGAAGGAGCTCGGCGTCAAGGCGACGACGGTGCCGCCCGATTTCAAGCTGCATCCGCGCGTCGAGAAGATCATGGCCGATCGGCGCGCGATGGTGGAAGGCAGGCAGCCGATCGACTGGGGCATGGCCGAGATCCTCGCGTACGCGACGCTGCTCGATCAGAACCATGGCGTGCGCATTTCGGGCGAGGACGTCGGCCGCGGCACGTTCTCGCATCGCCACGCGGTGCTGCACGACCAGAATCGCGAGAAGTGGGATCTCGGCAGCTGGATTCCGCTGCAGCACCTGAAGGACGGCCAGCCCGACTTCGAGATCATCGACTCCGTGCTGACCGAGAACGCGGTGCTCGCATTCGAGTACGGCTACACGACCTCGGAGCCGAACCAGCTCGTGATCTGGGAAGCGCAGTTCGGCGATTTCGCGAACGGCGCGCAGGTCGTCATCGACCAGTTCATCAGCGCGGGCGAGGTGAAGTGGGGCCGCATCTGCGATCTCGTGCTGTTCCTGCCCCACGGCTACGAAGGGCAGGGACCCGAGCATTCGTCGGCGCGCCCCGAGCGCTACCTGCAGCTTTGCGCACAGCACAACATGCAGGTGTGCGTGCCGACGACGCCGGCCCAGATCTTCCATCTGCTGCGCCGGCAGATGATTCGGCAGTTCAGGAAGCCGCTGATCACGATCACGCCGAAGAGTCTGTTGCGGCACAAGGAAGCGGTGTCGTCGCTCGACGAGCTCGCGAACGGCAGCTTCAGGAACGTGATCGGCGAGACCGAAGCGATCGATCCTAAGAAGGTGCGGCGCGTGATCGTCTGCTCGGGCAAGGTGTACTACGAGCTCCTCGCCCACCGCCGCGAATACAAGATCGACGACGTGGCGATCCTGCGCCTCGAGCAGCAGTATCCGTTCCCGCACGACGAGTACAAGCGCGAAGTCGCGAAGTACAAGGCGGCGAAGGAAGTCGTCTGGTGCCAGGAAGAGCCGCAGAACCAGGGCGCATGGTATCGCCTGAACGCCTATCTTCGCGGCGACATCGACGCGGGCAAGGTGCTCGCGTACGCGGGGCGGCCGGTGTCGGCCTCGCCGGCGGTCGGCTACGCGGCGAAGCACCACGCCGAGCAGAAGCAACTGGTCGACGACGCGTTCGCGGCCAAGCTGCGCTCGGGCGAGAGGCTGTTC
>JAICLP010000318.1 GCA_025925475.1 Burkholderiales bacterium
AACCGAGCATTTCGGCTACGAGCGCGTGACGCCCGACGAGAAGACACGGCGCATCCGCGCGGTCTTCGACTCCGTCGCCGGCAGGTACGACGTGATGAACGACCTGATGTCGGCGGGAATGCATCGCGGCTGGAAGCGCTTCGCCGTCGAAGTCGCCGGCATTCGCAGCGGCCAGCGCGTGCTCGACCTGGCCGGCGGTACCGGCGATCTCGCGCGCCTGTTCGCCTCGCGCGTCGGCGCGGCCGGCATCGTCGTCCACACCGACATCAACGGCGCGATGCTGACGGCGGGCCGCGATCGGCTGATCGACGAAGGCGTCGTGCTGCCAACCGTGCAATGCAACGCGGAAGCGCTGCCGTTTCGCGCGCGCACGTTCGACTGCGTATCGATCGCCTTCGGGCTTCGCAACGTCACGGACAAGGAGCGCGCGCTTTCCGAGATGGCGCGCGTGCTCGTGCCGGGCGGCCTCGCCGTCGTGCTCGAGTTCTCGCGGATCGCCGCGCCGCTTTCGCGCGCCTACGACTGGTACAGTTTCACGATGCTTCCGCTGCTCGGGCGGCTCGTCGTCAACGATTCGGCGAGCTATCGTTACCTGGCGGAATCGATCCGCGTGCATCCCGACCAGGAAGCGCTGAAGGCGATGATGGAACGATCCGGATTCGACCGCGTCGATTACTACAACCTCGCGGCCGGCGCCGTCGCATTGCACGTCGGCCGCATCTATTGAAATGCGCGAATGCGGGCATCCCTGATTGACAGGGGCGGAAGCAGCCCGCATATCAGCAGCGACGTGAGCCGCCATGGCGGCCACCTTCCCGGAGGAATCCCGTGAACCGCCTTTTCGTCATCGTCCTTGCCGCCGCCGCCTCGTTCGCGCTGGTGCATGCCGACCTCGCCGATGCTGCCCGGATCGGCGGCGGGCGCAGCTTCGGCATGCAGCGCAGCATCGCTCCGCCGGCGCCGCGCACCGCGCCATCGACCAATTCGTTCGCCGGTCCCGCCGAGCGTCCGGTGATGCCGGCGACCCCCGGCGCGGCCGCCACGCGCGCCGCGCCCGCGGCCGGCGCGGCAACCGCCAATGCGGCCTCGCGCGGATCGCGCTGGCTCGGCCCGATCGCAGGGCTCGCCGCGGGTCTCGGGCTCGCGGCGCTCTTTTCGCATTTCGGCCTGTCGGAAGGTCTCGGCAGTCTTTTGCTGATTGGTCTTCTCGTCGTCGCTGCCATCGCGCTCGTCCGCGCATTCGCGGCGCGGCGCGCAGCGTCGCCGTACCAGTACGCGGGCACGCCAAATCCTCGTGACGCTTTCGACCGGCCGCAGGCGCCGGCGATCGACACGACGTGGGGATCGCCGGCCGGCGTATCGGAAAGCGCCGCCAAGTACCCGCCGGGCTTCGATCCGCTGCCATTCATCGCACAGGCGAAGCAGCAATTCAGGAGGCTGCAAGCCGCTTACGATCGCGGCGATCGCGCGTTGCTCGCCGACGTGACGACGCCCGCGATGAACGCGGAGGTCGCGCGCGATCTCGCCGCCCGCGGGCCGCAGATTCCGACTGAAGTCGTGACGCTCGACGCCGACGTCGTCGAAGTCGTGCAGGAAGGCGATCGCTATGTCGCCACCATGCGCTTCCATGGCACGTTGCGCGAAGACGGCAACTCGGCGGTACAGCCGTTCGAGGAGATGTGGCATCTGGTGAAGCCGGTCGACGGGTCGTCGGGATGGCTGCTGGCGGGCATTCAGCAATACGCCTGATCGCAATGGCCTTGACCACCGCCGCCGCGAATCGCCTGCTCGAGCACGAGCCGTGGGCCCGTTCGCGGCTTGCGGGCTATGCGGGCCGCAGCTTCTCGGTTCGCGTCGGCCCCGTCACTGCCGCGTTTCGAATCGACGCGCGCGGGTATCTGCAGCGCGAGCCGCTGTCGGGCACGACGCCTGACCTGCTGCTGACGCTGTCGCCGTTCAACGTGCCGGCGATGCTCGCCGATCCGCGCCGCTGGAACGAATACGTCACCGAAGAAGGCGACTTGGAGCTTGCCGGCGTGCTGAAGGATCTCGCGCAGACGCTGCCGTGGTTCGTCGAGCGCGGGCTCGGCCGCTCGCTCGGACCGATCGTGGGGCAACGCATCGCCGACGCAGGCCGCGCCGCGCTCGCGCTTCCCGAATACGCGGCCGCGCGCGTTGCGGCGAACGTCGGCAACTACGCGCGCGACGAAGTGCAGGTGCTCGCGCACCCGGCCGACATGCGCGCTCTGGCCGACGACACGGCGCGCCTCGCTGCGCGCATCGACACCCTCGACGCGCGCGTGACGTCGCTGGCCGAAAGACTTCCCGCACCGCGCGGCTGACCCCGGCAGCAACGCCGCGTCGCTTCCGCTGATGCTCGCGGGGGCACCGTACAATCGCCGGCATGCGGCTCGGTCGACTCATCCGGATCATCGTCGTCGCGCTGCGGCACGGCCTCGACGAACTGGCGCTCGGCCATCCTCGCCTCACGCCGCTGCGCGTGCTCGTCCGCTACGCGCTGTTCTGGCGCAACCTCGCAGCACCCCGTGGCGTGCGGCTGCGTCGCGCACTCGAGGACCTCGGGCCCATCTTCATCAAGTTCGGGCAGATGCTGTCGACGCGCCGCGACATCCTGCCGTCCGACATCGCCGATGAACTGGCGCTGCTGCAGGACCGGGTGCCGCCGTTTGCGTCGGAGCTCGTCGTCGCGACGATCGTGCGCGTGTTCGGACGTCCGCTCGACCAGGTCTTCAGCAGGTTCGACCTCACGCCGGTCGCGAGCGCATCGGTCGCGCAGGTGCATTTCGCCGAATTGCCCGACGGCACGCCGGTGGCCGTGAAGGTGCTGCGGCCGAACATCCACGACGTGATCGAGCACGATCTCGCGCTGATGCGCACCGCCGCATCGCTCGTCGAAAGGCTGTGGCGCGAAGGCCGGCGGCTGCGGCCGCGCGAAGTGGTCGCCGAGTTCGACAAGACGATCCACGACGAGCTCGATCTCATGCGGGAGGCGGCGAACGCCGCGCAGCTGCGGCGCAATTTCCGGCTGTCGCCGCTTTTGCGCGTGCCCGAGGTCTACTGGGACTGGACCGCGAGCGAAATCCTGGCGATGGAACGGATGGCGGGCATACCCGTCGGTCGCATCGCCGACCTCGTCGCCGCGGGCGTCGACCTCAAGCGCCTCGCGCGTGCCGGCGTCGAAATCTTCTTCACGCAAGTGTTCCGCGACGGTTATTTCCACGCCGACATGCATCCGGGGAACATCTTCGTCGGCGTCGACGCCGCGAACCACGGCCAGTACATCGCGCTCGACTTCGGCATCATGGGCACGCTGTCGGACCGCGACAAGAGCTACCTCGCGAAGAACTTCCTCGCGTTCTTCCGCCGCGACTACCACCGCGTCGCGATGACGCACCTCGAGTCGGGCTGGGTGCCGGCGAACACGCGCATCGACGAGCTGACGAGCGAGATTCGCGTCGTCTGCGAGCCGATTTTCGACCGGCCGCTCAAGGAGATCTCGCTTGGCAAGGTGCTCGTCCAGCTGTTTCGCGCGTCGCGCCGCTTCAACGTCGAGATCCAGCCGCAGCTCGTGCTGCTGCAAAAGACGCTGCTGAACGTCGAGGGTCTCGGACGCCAGCTCGATCCCGACCTCGATCTGTGGGTGACCGCGAAGCCGTTCCTCGAGCGCTGGATGGAGGACCAGATCGGGTTCCGCGCGCTGCAGCGGCGCGTGTTCGCCGAGGCGGCGTCGCTCGTCGAAACGCTGCC
>JAICLP010000436.1 GCA_025925475.1 Burkholderiales bacterium
ACGCCCATGTCGTGCGTGATGAACATCACCGCCATCTGCATCTCGTCCTGCAGGAGCCGAATCAGCGTCAGGATCTGCGCCTGGATCGTCACGTCGAGTGCGGTCGTCGGCTCGTCGGCGATCAGGAGCGTCGGCCGGCACGATAACGCCATCGCGATCATCACCCGCTGGCGCATTCCGCCGGAGAGTTGATGCGGATAGCGGTCGAGCACCGAGCGCGCTTCGGGAATGCGCACCTGCTCGAGCATGCGCAGCGCCTCCGCGCGCGCGGCGGACGCGGCCTTCCGCTGATGCAATCGGATCGATTCGCCGATCTGCTCGCCTACCGGAAACACCGGATTGAGCGACGTCATCGGCTCCTGGAAAATCATTGCGATCTCGGCGCCGCGAATCGCGTGCAGCGTTGCCCCATCGGCATGCGCGAGGTCGACGCGCGTGCCGGCCGGTCGCGCGAATTGGATGCGTCCATCGACGATCCGGCCGCCGCCGTGCTCGACGAGCCGCATGATCGAAAGCGCGGTGACCGATTTGCCCGAGCCCGACTCGCCGACGACGGCCACCGTTTCGGCGCGTGCGATCGCGAACGACAGATCGCGCACTGCCGTGACGACGCGATCCATGGTCGCAAATTCGACCGTCAGGTCGTCGACGGCGAGGACGGCTGCAACCGGCGCTTTCGGGAAAATGGCCATACGCGACGTGGGCTTGACGCGGCATTATCCTCAACTTGCATACGTTCACGTCACCTTGTGACCGCACGTGTGCTACGATGTGTGAAAGGATGTGTAGGAGAAGACACAATGGCTACCAATCTTGCAATCGACCCGGAATTGATCGAGCGCGCCGTCAAGGTGAGCGGAGAAAAGACCAAGAAGGCTGCAGTCACCCGTGCACTGGAAGAGTTCATTGCCCGGCGAGCGCAGCGAAGGCTGGTCGAGCTGATGGGGAAGCTCGAGTGGGACGCGGATTACGACTACAAGGCCGAGCGCTCGCGCGGATGAGCCTGTTCGTCGACACCAGCGTATGGTCGCTCGCATTCCGGCGTGATGCTCCAAGGTCGGAGCCCGAAGTGCGCGCTCTTCGAGACGCACTCGAGGGCGCCAATGTCGTGCTTGCGACGGGCCTTGTCCTGCAGGAGCTGCTCCAGGGTTTCAGCGGACCGCGGTCGCGCAAGGAAATCATCGACCGATTCGCAGCATTGCCCCTTCTGTCGCCCGATCGACGCGATCACATCGAAGCGGCCGAGTTGCGCAACCGTTGTCGACGCGCGGGCCTGCAGGTTGGCACCATCGATGCGGTCATTGCGCAGCTGTGCGTTCGGCACCAGCTCGAATTGCTCACGACGGACAACGATTTCGCACGGATGGCCGTTCATTGCCCACTGCGCGTATGGGGACAGACTCGATAGAGAGCTTTGCTGGGCAGTATCGTTGAGCGAGCTCGACGTGGCGAGCGATTCACCGTGCCATATCGCAGCCGGCCGGCGTTTCGAGCGGCGCCGCCCGATTTCCCCATCCGCGGACTAGAATCGCAATATTCATCGCCACCTTACCGATCCTCCATGACAGCCGATGACACGGCCCGTTTGCTCGAACGCGTCGGCGTGCTGCGCAGCCGCTGCGATCTCGATCTGCTGATCTTTTTTGCGCGGCACCCGACCGCGCTTCTGACGAGCGAGCAACTCGCAAGCTGGCTCGGACACGAGTTGCGGGCGATCGCCGCGTCGCTCGACGTCCTGCTCGATGCGGGCATCATCTCGCGCGAGCAGAATCCGTCGCATGCCGCGCGAATGTACGTCTTCAGCGCCCCGTCGCCCGCCGGCGGCTGGCTGCCGTCGCTTCTGCGTCTTGCGAAAAC
>JAICLP010000255.1 GCA_025925475.1 Burkholderiales bacterium
CTAGCGATGCCCGTGGAAGCTCACTTGGGCTGCACGTGGGTGACGCTGATCTTGCCGCCTTTCTGCACGTCGACGATGTCGAAGTTGAAGATCTCCTCGGCCGTCTTGTCGTAGCGGATTTTCCACAGGCCCTCGTAGGTGAACCCTTCGAGCGCCGCCTTCACCTTCGCGACGTCGTCGACGGTCCCGGCGCGCTTCATCGCCTCGACCAGCATGTAGACGTGGTCGTAGCACGACGACGAGCAGAGCGGCGCCTGATCGTACGGAAAGTCCTTCGTCTTGAAGAACGTCTTGTAGTCGGCGATGAACTTCGCGACCTTGGGCTCGCTCTTCTCCGCTTCCTCGAAATACTTCGGGATGTAGGCGACGTAGTCGTCGATGTAGTCCTTGTTCTTGAGCGCCGGGCCGAGCGAGCCGCGCACGAGCCAGAACCGCGTCAGACCGAGCTGCGTCGCCTGCTGCACGATGTCGTAGAGGACCGCGTCGGTATAGCCGGGGAACAGGTAGTCGGGCTTGCCGGCGCTGATCTTCGCGAGTACTGCCGAATAGTCCTTGCTACCCGGCTCGAACCAGTTCTCCTCGAACGCGATGCCTGCCGACTTGAATGCCTCACGGTAGATGTCGGCGGCAACGTGGCCGAACGCGTCGTTCTGCATCAGCATCGCGACTTTCTTCACGCCCTTCTTCTTCAGGTCCTCGACCATCAGCGTGCCGAAGCCGCTCGGTCCCGCATCCCAGTTCCACGTGCGCATCAGGTAGTCGTTGCCGGGCTTGCCGAGCTCGTAGTGGATCTGCGTGGCGCCACCCATCAGCAGGAACTGCCCGTCGTGCTGCTTCGCATAACCTTCGATGCCCTTGAAGATGTTGGTGAGGAACGGGCCGAATACGTACTTGACCTTGTCCTCCTCGAGCATCTTCTTGAGCTGGATGACCGCCTGCTGCGGGTTGCCCTGCGTGTCGGGATTGATGAGCTCGAGCTTGTACGTCTTGCCCGCGACCTGGAAGCCGCCCGCCTTGTTGATCTCGTCGACCGCCATCCGCATGCCCTGCGACGACATCCAGCCGTAGGTATTGAGCGGTCCCGTCTGCGCCTCGATCTCGCCGATCTTGACGACGTTCTGCGCGCTCGCGGCAGACGTCCATGACGCCAGGGCGATCGAGACGACGATGAACCCGAGTGAGCTGCTGAGCTGCCTCATGTTTCCTCCTGTTGGCGCTTGTCGCGGCGCGTGGGCGGCTGCGCGATCGGCGGGCGCAGTCGGCAAATATATCTGTTGTCGTCGACTAAAATATCATCGCCTGGAAGCTCCCGGCAACCCGCGGGGCCGCCAGCAAAGCCCTTACCGTGCCGCACAACGCCTCACATCCTCGCCTCCTGCTGCTGCAACGCGAAGATCGACGTATAGCCGTGCGACCAGTCGGGCGGCACTTCGCACGCCTCGGGATCGATATGCGCGTGGCGCGCGCGCGAGCCGCGAATCATCGCCCCGTCGTACTTCGGTGACGGAATCGGATTGGCGGTATAGGGGAACGCGTCCGCCGACGTGAGCACATAGAGCAGCAGCGGACGTCCCTTGTCGGACGTGTTGACGGGTGACCCGTGCAGCGTGCGGCAATTGTGGATCGTGACCGAGCCGGCCGGCCCCACCATGTAGACGGCCTTCGAAAGGTCGGTCGCGTCCACGTCGCGTTGCGACAGGCATCCCGTCCAGCGACCGCACTCATCGTACTGGCTCGGCATCGTTCCGCGATGACTGCCGGGCAGGAATCCGACCGGTCCCTGGTCCATCTCGCAGTCGTACAGGTACGTGCCGACGGTCAGCGGCGAGTAGTTCGTGTGCGGCCAGAACGGAATGTCGTAGTGCCACTTCACTTCCTCGCCGCCCTTCGCCCATTTGAAGTTCAGCTTCGACTGGTGGTACTTGACGTCGGGGCCGACGAGGTCGGCGACGATGTCGCCCAACTGCGATTGCGCGAGGTAGTTCCAGAAGACCGGATCCTGGTCGACGGGACTCGAGACACGGCGCAATCGTGGCGCCTGCGGCGTGTGGTCGGGCTCGAGGTCGAACACCGCGTCGGATTTCGTGATCGCGCGGCTGCGCTCGACGAGGGTGGCAGTCGCGCCGCGAAGCTTTTCGAGCCAGTCATCGGGAACGATGCGCTCGAGCAGGATGAATCCGTCCTCGAAATAGCGCTCGCGCTGTCGTTGCGACAGCACGCGCGGTGGAAGCGACAGGACTTGTTCGGGTGTCATGGCGACCTCATCGGAAAGGGTGTCGGGGAGCGCGCAAGCGAGACGGCTCATCGCGGATCAGGTGTCGGTGTCGACGGTCGCCCGCGTGAATTTCTCGATCTCGTCGATCAGCCGGTCGAGCGCGCGCGCAGCGGCCGCTTCGTCGCCTTTCGCGATCGCGCGGGCTATGTTCGCGTGCAGCTTGGCGGTTGCCGGCATGTCGGCCGCTTCCTGGTAGTGGATGTACCAGAAGCGCCGCGACAGCGAATGCATCAGCGCCATCGCGCCGGCAGCGAATTCGTTGCGCGCAACCTTCGCGCAGAGCTCGTTGAATTCGCGATCGACGCGCATGAACGTCGTCTCGTCGTTCGTCCGCGCCGATTGCTCGAAATTGCGCGCGATCTTTGTAAAACGCTCGCGCTCGGGACGCAGTGCACGGCGCGCTGCGCTGCGCGCGATCAGCCGCTCGACCTCGCGCCGAACTTCGAGGAGCCGCAGCTGGCTTTTGACGTTGATCTCGGTGACGAGGATGCCGCGGCGTGGCAGGATCGTGACGAGCCGCTCGCGCGCGAGACGTTGCAGTGCCTCGCGGATCGGCGTGCGGCCGATGCCGAGCACCTTGGAAAGCCGCGCCTCCGATACGTCGGCGCCGGGCGCGAGCTTCAGCGTGACGATCATTTCCTCCAGCATCGAGTACGCCTGGTCGGTGAGGCTGCGCTCGTTCTCGGTGACCGATGCCGCGTCGGGACCCGGGTCTGTCGTCGTCGCGCTCTTCGGACGGCGGCGCGCCGCGCGCGCGACGCTCGTGTGCGGCTGCCTGTCGTCCCCCATCGCGGTCAGCGTCGCTTCATCATGCGGGGAGGGCGTGCTGCTCCGCGCCGTGCACCGCACGGTCGTCTGAAACCATTCCCAACTCCGCGCCGTCGCCGTCGAGCAACGCACGAATCGTCGCGCCATCGATGTCGCGGGGCGCCTTGTGCTCGCGCACGGCCAGCGCCGCCGCGTGGCCGATCGCATGCCCGTACGAGAAGCATTGCGCAGTCACGCGTGCCGATGCCATCGCCTCGTGTTCCGCGGACAGGCAACGGCCGGCGACGAGCAGCGATTCGCCGTGCCGCGGCACGAAGCATTCATAGGGAATCTCGTAATAGTCGTCGACCAGCCACGCGAGCCGCGGACGCGCACCGGCATGCAGCTCGATCGGCCAGGCGGAGCGGGCGATCGCGGTCGAGAACTTGCGGCCGGTTGTGACATCGTCGTTCGACAGCGTACGCACGCCGCCGATCTGCCGGCTTTGCCGAACGCCGACCTGCACGCCGGTGTCATTGACGAAGCTTCGCTCGCAACCGGCGAGGTGGTCGCGGAAGAAGCGCGCGTACTCGCGCACCTGCCGGCGTCCCTCGACCTCGGCTTCGGTGAAGTCGCGTGCACGCAGCGGATTCAACTCGCGTCCGTCGGCTCCGACGACGCGCGTGCAGTTGCAGAGCAACTCGCCGGGACGCGGCGTCGGAAACAGGAACACCTTCGCGCGCGGCAGACGGTAGGCGCCGGACGCATCGACCTCGACGATCTTGCGCGACACGGAATCGCCCATGATCGAGTCGCCGCCCTGCGCGGCGAGGAAGCGCTCGACATCGACGCCCTGCAGGCGAAAGATCATCGTCGGGTTCTGCACGACGCCTTCGTGCCCGACAGTCGTGTCGAGCCCTGCCATGGCGGCGACGTCGGCGTCGCCGCTCGCATCGATCGTGAGCGCCGCCTCGATGCGGAACTTGCCCTGCTTCGTGTACGCCTGCGCGCCTGCCACGCGTGCGTCCCCTTCGAGCAGCGCGTCGGTGACGAGGGCGTGAAAGATCACCTGCACGCCGGCTTCGGCCAGCATCGCGTCGGCGACCTCGCGCCATGCAAGTGGATCGTGTACGAGCGTCCACGTCTTGCCGTAGCGCACCGGCGGCGTGAGGCCGCCCGCAGCACGCATGCGACGCGCGAATTCATCGGCGAAACCATGGACGACCTGGCGAGGCGGGGCATCGGGCGAATCGCTCGCCATGAACAGTCCGCAGATCGTGCCCGACATGCCGGCCACCGCCCCGCCGCCGCAGAATCCGTAGCGCTCGAGCAGCGTCACCCGCATGCCCTGCCGCGCGGCCGTGACCGCCGCGGCGACGCCCGCGGCACCGCCGCCGACGACGAGTACGTCGCTTTCGATCCGTTCGGAAGGACGCTGATCGGTGATGACGTTGGTCGAGGCCATTCTCGTCGTGTCGAGTTGGACGATGGCGCCGGCATCGCACCGTCGCGCAGGACGGTGCGGGCGCCGATTGACAGCTCGGCTAATCGACGACTAATATATCAGCGCATCCGACGGCAATGCAAGCAGGAGATTCGACGATGATGACCGAGCGCCAGCGCAGGTTTCGCGAGCAGTACGTGTCGAACATCAGCCCGCTCTACAACGGGCTCGTCCACATCGGCGTCATGTACGCCGCAGGCATCGCCGCGATCTGGTATTGCGCGACGCGGCTCGTGGATCCGACGTGGGAATGGCTGTTCATCGTCCCGACGTTCATCGGCGGCAATCTCGTCGAATGGGCGATGCACCGGTTCGTGATGCATCGCAAGATCGACGTCTATGCGCTGCGCGCGATCTACGATCGGCACACGCGCCAGCACCACCAGTACTTCACCGACAACGACGTCACGCACGACACGACGCGCGAGTTCCGGATCGTGTTCTTCCCCTGGC
>JAICLP010000186.1 GCA_025925475.1 Burkholderiales bacterium
CACCGCCGATACCGGCAGCGCCATCAACACGCCGGCGAAGCCGAACAACTCGCCGAACGCGAGCAGCGCGAAGATCACCGCCAGCGGATGCAGGCCGATGCGATCGCCGACGAGAAACGGCACGAGCACGTAGCTCTCGAGCAGCTGCCCGATGCCGTACACGGCGAGTACCGCGAAGAAACCGGGCCAGCCGTGGAAGTCGAGGATCGCGGCGGTGATGCCGAGCAGGAAGCCCAGCCCGAACCCCACATACGGAATGAACACGAGGAGGCCGGTCAGGATGCCGATCGCGACCGCATGATCGAGGCGCACGATCGACAACGCGATCGAGTAATACGCGGCGAGCGCGAGCATGACCAGCAACTGCCCGTGCAGGAATTCGGCGAGCACGCCGTCGACCTCGCGCGCGATCGTGCGCACCTTCGGTCCCCAGCGCCGCGGCAGCAGGTCGTCGAGGCGCGCGAGGATCATGTTCCAGTCGCGCAGCAGATAGAACATCACGACCGGAATCAGCGCGATGTTGACGAGCAGCGACAGCACGATCGCGCCGCCGGTCTTGACGCCCGACAGCAGTCGAGCCGAAAGCTGCCGCGCCTGGTCGGCGTTTTCGCTGATGAACGTGCGGACCGAATCGAAGTCGAGCGACAGCGTGATGTCGAACTTCTGCTGCAGGAACGGCACGACCCGGTCGGTGAATTGCGCAAAGAGCGCCGGCAGCCTGCGCGTGATCGATGCGATCTCGCTTTGCACGAGCGGAATCAGCACGAGGAACAGCGCCGCCAGCAAAAGCATGACGAACAGGATCACGAAGAGCGACGCGAGCGAGCGCGGAATGCCGCGCTTCTGCGCACGGGCCACGGCCGGCGTACCGAGATACGCCAAGATTGCGCCGACCAGAAACGGCGTCAGCACCGGGCCGAGCCACGCGAGCGCGAGGCACAGCACGAGGAGCGCGCCGACGATCCACAGATACTGCTTCGGCGCGAGCGGATGGCGGCGCGGCGTAACGACGACGGGGTCCGCGGGAATCGCCTCGCGCGGGGACGCGACGGCGCGCGCCGAACGAACCGAATCAGGGTCGGAGACGACTTTTGGCGTGTCGTTCATCGCGGGCGCGTACGTCGCGTGCAAAGTCGTCTCCGACCCTGCGACATCGAATGCGCGCGCTTCAGTGCCTCGAGCGCATCGGCGTCGGGCGGGCGGATCGCGCTCATCGTCGGAGGGTCGTAGAGTAGAATCGCGGCGAAAAACGCTGCACTTTACCTCATTGTGCCGCCCGCTTCCTCCTCCCGCATGCCCCTTTCGTACCGTGCCGCCGGCGTCGACATCGACGCGGGCGATGCGCTCGTCGAGCGCATCAAGCCGTTCGCCCGGCGGACGATGCGTCCCGAAGTGCTGGCCGGCATCGGCGGCTTCGGTGCGCTGATCGAAATCGGCAAGCGCTACCGCGACCCGGTGCTCGTCGCCGGCACCGATGGCGTCGGCACCAAGATCGATCTCGCACAGCGCGTCGGCCGCCACGGCACGATCGGCATCGACCTCGTCGCGATGAGCGTCAACGACATTCTCGTGCAGGGCGCTGAGCCGCTGTTCTTCCTCGACTACTTCGTCTGCGAGCGCCTCGACGTCGACGTCGCCGCCGATGTGATCGAAGGCATCGCGAAGGGTTGCGAGCTCGCGGGTTGCGCGCTGATCGGCGGGGAGACGGCCGAGCATCCGGGGACGTTTCCGCGCGGCGCGTACGACCTCGCGGGCTTTGCGGTCGGCGTCGTGGAAAAGGACGCGATCGTCGACGGTCGCCGCATCGTCGCCGGCGATCGGCTGATCGGCATCGCGTCGAGCGGCCCGCATTCGAACGGCTTCTCGCTGATCCGGCGCATCGTCGACGTCGCGAATGCCGATCTCGGCGCGTCCTTCGAACGGTCGGCGAAGACGACGCTCGCGGATGCGCTCCTTGCGCCGACGCGCATCTACGTTAAGCCCGTGCTGGCGCTGATGAAGCGCATCGACGTGAAGGGCATGGCGCACATCACCGGCGGCGGTTTGCTGTTGAACGTGCCGCGGATGCTGCCCGACGGCGTGCAGGCGCGACTTTCGCGCGCGCAGTGGCCACGGCCGGCGATCTTCGACTGGCTGCAGCAAAGCGGCAACGTCGACGACGACGAGATGCATCGTGTCTTCAATTGCGGCATCGGCATGGTGCTCGCGGTCGCCGCGAAGGATGCGCACGCGACGATCGCAACGCTCGCCGAACTGGGCGAGAAGGCGTACGACATCGGCGAGATCGTCGCGAGGCACGATGATGCGCCGCAGACGATCGTCGTCTGATTCCGAAATTCGAGCGTCGTGGCGCTCGCGCGCATCACCGTCCTGATCTCCGGCCGAGGCTCGAATCTCGCTGCGCTGATCGACGCGGCGAACGCGGGCGCGATCGACGGCGCGATCACGCAGGTGATCAGCAATCGTCCCGATGCCGGGGGCCTTGCGCATGCGGAGCGCAACGGCATCGCGAGCTGCATCGTCGATCATCGCGCGTTTGCCACACGCGACGCATTCGATGCCGCGCTCGCCGATGCGATCGACGCGAGCGAGCCCGACCTGATCGTGCTGGCGGGCTTCATGCGCATCCTCGGCGCGCCGTTCGTCACGCGCTACGCGGGCCGCATGCTCAACATTCATCCATCGTTGCTGCCCGCCTATCCAGGCACCGATACGCATGGGCGAGCGCTGGCCGACCGCGCGACACGTCATGGCTGCACCGTGCATTTCGTGACGCCCGACGTCGATGGCGGGCCGATCATCGCGCAAGCGGACGTACCGGTGCTGGCCGACGACGATGCCGCAACGCTTGCGGCACGCGTGCTGGAGGTGGAGCACCGGCTGCTGCCGCAGGTCGTCGGCTGGTTCTGCGCGGGGCGCGTCGCCCTCGAGAACGGCGGCGTTCGCATCGTCGATTCGCCGAGCGCACTCGTGTTTTGAGCGCGAGCGCCGCAGAGCCGTCTCAAGGCGCGAGCTCCGCCCCCATGGGGGGCAGCGCCGCGGCGAAGCCGCAAGCGTGGGGGGGACCATCCGAGCGCCGCCGAACTCGCCGCGGCGCGCCGGGTCCCTCGGGAAATGGCTTCCCTCGCGGATAACGAAACAAGCATGCGCGGTTTGTCGGCGCGAGAGGCTTCGGTGCCCTCGCGCGTCGAGACGCCGCTCGCCTCACGCCCGCGCTGGCACGTACGACGATCGCTGCTCGTCGCGCTCGCCGTGTCGGTGCTGCTGCATATCGCGTGGTCGCTGTCGCCGGTCGAGTTCGCGCCGCCCAAGCTGCCGCACGAGGAGCCGGCGCTGACGGCGACGCTCGAGGTGATGCCGCCGCCACCACCGCCGACCCCACCCGCACCGGTCGAAACGCCGGCGCCCGTCGTCAAGCAGATACCGCTGCCGCCGACGACTCACCCGGTGCGCAGGCCGCGACCTGCGCCGCGGACGCCGGTCGTCGCCGTGCCGGAAACGTCCGCGGAGGTGCAGGCGCCGCCGCAAGCGATTGCTGCGCCGAGCCTGGCCGCGGCGAATGAACCGGCGCCATCGGTGCGCGAGGAACCGTCGCTTGCGAACGTCGTCATCGGGCCGCCCGCCGATGCGACGCCGCCCGTCGTGCTGCCGCCGCGCCTCGATCTCGACTACAAGGTGTACTTCGGCTCGCAGGGCTTCATGATCGGCCACGCGACGTACCGCTTCGAGCACGACGGCAATCGCTATCGGATTTCGACGGTGGTCGCACCGAGCGGACTCGCGGCGCTGTTCGTACACGGCAGGGGACTCGTCGAAAGCCGCGGCATGATCACGCCGCAAGGACTGAAGCCGTACGAATTCGTGATCGAGCGCGGCAGCGCCGACAAGCGCGAGGAGGCTTACTTCGACTGGGACGCAGGCAACGTGCTTCTGAGCGGCGGCGCGCTCGAGCCGCTCGAGCCGCCCGCGTTCGATCCATTGACGATCATGTGGCAGCCGTACTTCTCGCCGCCTTCGCGCGAGGACCAGACGTTCACGCTTGCGACGACACGGCGCGTCGCGCGCTACACACTCTCGCTGCAGGGCGAGGAGACGCTCGTGTGGCGCAATCGTGAAATCCCGACGCAGCGCTGGCACGAGCTGAGCGAAGACGGCAAGGGGGAAGGCTGGTTCTGGCTCGCGCCGTCGATGCACTACATTCCGCTCAAGATGCGCGTTGCGCGCACCGCGCGCGGCACGCTCGAAGCCGTGCTCGACGTCATTCGCACCGATGCGAACGGCCAGACGATCGACGGCGCCGAACAGCAAGCCGAAGACAATTCTCCGTTCAAGCCGATGGATCCGATGCAGCCCAATCCTGGCGGCGCGGAATCGCATGGGCAGTGAGGGTCCCCCCACGCTTGCCGCTTTGCGGCTGCGCTGCCCCCGAAGGGGGCGGAATTCGCGGCTTGGGGCGGCCCTGCGCCGCGAATGGCGCTTCTGCGAAGAATGACGCTGCGGCGTAACCAGCTCGTCGCACTCGCCGGCGCGATCGAACGCGTCGCGCGCCTCGACATGCCGGCCGACGCCGCGCTGTCGGCGTTCTTTCGCGAGCACGCGGAGATGGGCGCGCGCGATCGGGCACTCGTCTCGGATGGCGCGTTCGCGTACCTGCGCCGCAAGGCCTCGCTCGAAGCGCTCGCGCAGACGCGCGAGCCGCATCTTCTCGCGTATGCCGTCGCCGTGCGCGAGCCCGGCCATTCGGTGCGCGACATCGAGCCCGCCGTCAACGCAGCCGATGCACGCTGGCTCGCGGGCTTCAAGGGTCGCATGCACGACGTGCTTGCGCCCGCGGTCGCCGCCGACGTTCCCGATTGGCTCTGGCATCGACTCGGCGAAAGCCACGACGACAAGGCCCGCGCGTCGCTGACGCGCGCATGGCAATCGCCGGCGCCGCTCGATCTGCGCGCGAACACGATGAAGACGACGCGCGATGCAGCGCTCGCGGCGCTATCGGCCGACGACCTGCGCGTTGCGCGCACACCCTACTCGCCCCTCGGGCTGCGCATCGATGGAAGGCCGTCGCTCGCGCGACACCCGTGGCTTGGCGATGGACGGCTCGAGGTGCAGGACGAAGGCAGCCAGCTCGTCGGTCTGCTGGTTGCGCCGCGGCGAAGCGACATGGTCGTCGATTTCTGCGCCGGCGCCGGCGGCAAGACGCTTCTGCTCGGCGCGCTGATGCGCTCGCAGGGCCGCCTCTATGCGTTCGACGTATCGGCGAAGCGCCTCGCGCGGTTGACGCCGCGCCTTGCGCGCTCGGGGCTTTCGAACGTGCATCCGCAGGTGATCGCGAACGAGCGCGACGCGAAGGTGAAGCGGCTTGCGGGCAAGATCGATCGCGTGCTCGTCGATGCGCCCTGCACCGGGTTCGGCACGTTGCGCCGCAACCCCGACCTCAAGTGGCGGCAGACGCCGGAAGACCTCGCCGAGCTGACAGCGAAGCAGGCGAAGATTCTCGCTGCCGCGGCCACGCTCGTGAAGCCGGAGGGACGACTCGTCTATGCGACGTGCAGCGTGTTGCCCGAGGAGAACGACGCGATCGTCGACGCATTCCTCGCGCAGCACGACGCGTTCGCCGAACGCGACGTCGCCGCGCTGCTCGCCGACATGCGGATATCGCTCGACACCGGATCGCGGTTACGCTTGCGCCCCGACGTCCACGGCTGCGACGGATTCTTCGCAGCGGTGCTGGAGCGAAAACAGGGAGAACGATAAATGATCGCGCCGATCGACTTCTCGCGCCTGCAGGTGGCGCTTGCGTTGCCGCGCGGCTGGCTCGAGCTCGCGCTGACGCTCGTCTGCATCGGCATCGGCTGGCTCCTCGATCGGCGCATCGCGAAGCGCAGGCAGCAGTTGCCGCACGTGCGGCTTCCCGGCAGCTTCGCCCACCTGGCGTTTCCGCTGATCGCGCTCGTGCTCGTCTACATCGCGTCGTTCGCGTGGCACCGTTTCGTCGGCCCGCCGTTCTTTCTCGCGATCGCAACGCCGATCCTGATTGCGCTCGCGATCATCCGGATGCTCGCGTACCTGCTGCACCGGCTGTTCCCGGCGCAGACGTGGCTGCCTGCCTCCGAGCTCGCGATCGGCACCGCGATCTGGGGGCTCGCGATTCTCTACTTTCTCGGCGTGCTGCCCGAGATCGGCGCGACGCTCGACCAGCTCGTGATCCCGATGGGCAAGCGCAACGTGTCGCTTTTGACGATCTTCAGCGGCATCGCCGTCGTCGTCGTCACGCTGATCGTCACGCTGTGGATCTCGGGGCTGATCGAGCAGCGGCTCGCGCTCGCGAAGCAGCTCGACGCGAACCTGCGCGTGGTGCTGTCGAAATTCATCCGCGCGGTGCTGATCGTCGTCGCGGTGCTGATCGCGCTCGAGCAGATCGGCTTCGACCTCACGCTGCTCACCGTTTTCGGCGGTGCGCTCGGCGTCGGCATCGGCCTCGGCCTGCAGAAGCTCGCGTCGAACTACATCGCCGG
>JAICLP010000335.1 GCA_025925475.1 Burkholderiales bacterium
AGATTTCGCGATGAGCCTCGGTGAACGCCTGCATCTCGTCGGCGAGGCAGGCGTTGAGCGCGATCCATTCGCGCATCACTTCCTGATCGTCGTAGCCCTGCTGCCAGCGCTGCAGGCCGTGGCCTTCGGCGCCTTCGATCTCTTCCTTTCGTGCTTCAAGCGAATCGCGGAGCCCGACGCTTCGCAGCCGACGCTCGAGGGCATCGAGGAGCTTCGGGATGTGGTCGTAGAACTGGACTCGTGACAGCGTCGTGGCTGTCGTCACTCGCGGGTCGCGCTGCGCGGCGCGCCGCCACGCTTCGAGGATGTGCTCGCGTCGGCCGCGAAGGTGATTGGAGAGCGCGACAAGATCGCACGCGGCGTTGTCGTTTGCAGTCATTGCGGCATTATAGGCGTCGCCGCGAAGAGCGTGCCGGCGATGTCGATCGCATAGCGCGTGGCGCGGATCGTGGCGTCATCGAGCGGGTCGGGGGCTTTCACGTAGCCGAAAGCGACGATGCGCCCAAGCTTGCGGCTGTAGCCGGCCGACGTGATTTCGCCGACCGGACGGCCGTCCATCAGGATGGGCTCGCCGCCCCACGCGAACGCATCCGGGTCGTCGAGCGTGAACTGGACAAGCCGTTTCGTGACGCCGCGCTCGCGTTGCGCGAGCAGCGCATCGCGGCCGACGAAGGCGTGCTTATCGAGCGCGACCGCGTACGCCAATCCCGCTTCGAGCGGTGTTTCGTCCGGTGACAGCTCGGCGCCCCATGCACGGCGGCCCGCTTCGATGCGCAATGCGTCGATCGTGTAGTAACCTGCATCACGCAGTCCGAAGCGTTCAGCGTTTTGCCATAGCGCGTCGTAGAGCGTCGCGCACTGGTCGGTCGGCACGGAGAGCTCGTAGCCGGGACCGCCGACGTAGCTGATGCGCGCCGCGCGCGCTCGCGCGTAGCCGACATCGATCGTTCGCGTCGTGCCGAATGGCAACGATGCCTTCGAGACGTCATCGCGCGTCAAGGTCGAGAGCAGCGCTTCCGCATTCGGGCCCATGACGGACAGGATCGACCATCCGCTCGTCACGTCGACGAGCGATGCATGCTCGTTCTCGTCGATGTGACGCTCGATCCACGCGAAGTCGCGCGTCGTCTGCGCGGTGCCGGTGAGGATGAAGAATTCGTTCGTTGCAAGCCGCGTGACGGTGACATCGCTCTCGAAGCCGCCGCGCTCGTTCAGAAGCGCGGTGTAGACGATGCGTCCGACCGGCACGTCGATCCGATTCGCACAAAGCCGTTCGAGCACGGCGAGCGCATCGCGGCCCTTCAGCACGAATTTCGAGAACGAGGTCTGGTCGAAGACGACGACGTGCTCGCGGCACGCACGCTGCTCGTCGAGCATGTAGGGGAGCCATGCCGGAGCGTCGAGCGAAGGCGGCGGCTCGGACGCGCCTTCCGGCAGGAAATAGTTCGCGCGCTCCCAGTTGTTCTTCGTGCCAAACACCGCGCGCTTGTTCGCGAGTCGCTCGTACAGCGGCGAGCGGCGCAGCGGCCGCACCGATTGCAATTCCTCGCGTGGCCAGCGCATCGCGTAATGCAGGCCGAGCGTTTCGACGGTGCGGTCGGCGAGCAGGCGACGGTTGACATGCAGTTGCGCGAAGCGACGGATGTCGACGTCCCACGCATCGAACGGCGGCTCGCCTGCGACGAGCCATTCGGCGACGAGGCGTCCGGCCCCGGCGGCGTTCGCGATGCCCGCCGAATTGAAGCCGGCGCAGACGAAATAATTGCGAAGCTCGGGCACTTCCCCGAGCAGGAAATTGCCGTCGAGCGTGAAGCTCTCCGGTCCGTTCAACAGCAGCTTGACCGGTGCTGTCTCGAGGCACGGCATCCGGTGCAGCGCGTTTTGCATCAGCACCTCGAACTGGTCCCAGTCCTCGGGCAGCAACTGGAATTCGAAGCGATCCGGAATGCGCTCGACGTCCCACGGCTTCGCGACCGGCTCGAAACCGCCCATCACGACGCCGCCGACCTCTTCCTTGAAATAGATGTAACCGTCCGGATCGCGAATCACCGGCATGTCGGGCGACACGCCGATCGGCTCGGTGACGAGATAGAAATGCTCGGCCGATTGAAGCGGCACCGCGACGCCGGCGAGCGCGCCGAATTCGCGCGCCCATTGCCCGGCGCAATTGACGACGTATTCGCAGGCGATCTCGCCGTGCGCATCGTCCTTGCGCCAGTGCACGGCGCTCACATGCGCGTTATGCGTGTTCACGCCGTCGACCTTGACGCCTTCGACGATTTTCGCGCCCCGCATCCGCGCGCCTTTCGCGAGCGATTGCGTGAGGTCGGTGGGATTCGCCTTGCCGTCGCCGGGGATCCATACGCTGCCTTCGAGGTCGTCGGTACGAACGAGCGGCACCTTTGCGGCGATCTCGTTCGGCGCAAGCCACTCGAATTCGACACCGAAGCTTCGCGCGCGCGCCATCTGACGGCGCATCAGCGAAAGCCGCTCGCGCGTCCTCGCGACGTTGATGCTGCCGCATTGCTTCCATCCGGTTGCAAGCTCCGTTTCGCGCTCGAGCGACGCGTAGAGCTCGATGCCGTAGCGGCTCATCCGCGTCGCATTGCGCGTCGCGCGCATCTGGCCGACGAGTCCCGCGGCGTGCCACGTCGTTCCGCAGGTGAGGCGACCCTGCTCGAGCAGCACGACGTCGGTCACGCCGAGCTTCGCCAGGTGGTACGACGTCGAGGCGCCGGCGATGCCGCCGCCGACGATGACCACGCGCGCGTGTGCAGGGATCATAGTTTGAGCGCCGCGATGCCGACGGCAACGCTCGCCGCACCGGCGAGCCGCATCGCGCCGAAGCCTTCCTTCAGCCACAGTGCGCCGATCACCGCGGCGAACAGCACCGACGTTTCGCGCAACGCCGCGACGGCGGCGACCGGCGCGCGCGTCATCGCGAAGAGCACGATGCCGTAGGCGCCGAGGCTTGCAATGCCGCCGAGCAACCCGCGCCGCCAGGTGCGTCCGAGATAGGCAGCGGCGGGCGCGCCGCCGCGCCACAGGATCCACGCGACGAACGGCAAGCCCTCGATGGCGATCAGCCACGTGACGTAGGCGATAGGGTTGCCCGATGCGCGCGCACCGCTGCCGTCGACGAGCGTGTACGCCGCGATCACCGCGGCGTTCGCGAACGCCCAGCGCGCGGCCGCCGGCGGATGCCGCTCACGGCGAATGAACGCGATGCTGACGATGCCGGTGCAGATCAGCACGATGCCGAGCATCGTGTGTGCGCTCGGCAGCTCGTGCAGGAGCGCGATGCCGAGCACGGCCACGATCAACGGCGCCGTGCCGCGCATCAACGGGTACGCGAACGACAGGTCGCCGGTACGATAGGCGTGCGCGAGCGTCACGTAGTACCCGAAGTGAATCACCGTCGAGCCGGCGATGAACTTCCACGCCGCAGGATCGGGCA
>JAICLP010000415.1 GCA_025925475.1 Burkholderiales bacterium
ATCTCGCCGGGGATGACGACCAGCGCCGGCCCGCGCTTGTTCTTGTTGACATACTCGACCGGCCTGTACATCGCCTGATCGGCGGATGCGTTCGCGCGCTGCGACGTGTCGCTGCCCGCGGTCGGCGACGGGTTGCCGAACGTCGGCTGCGCGAGGCTGGCGACGCTCGCGATGGCGAGCGCTGCGCCAACAAGCGGCGGAACGAAGCGGATTGCACTGCTGTTCATCGGTAATGCTCCTGTCGTCGAGTCACGTCGTTGTGCCGTGCGCCAGCGCGCACGACCGTTGGTCATTTGTGCGCGGACGCACCGCGACAGTAATCGCCGTAGAGCTTGGCCACCACTTCGTCCGCGTGTTCGTCGATCAGCGTCTGCGCCATGCGCCGCACGTCGGCGTCGGCGTACGAGCTGGCCGTGGCGTCGGTGTCGGAGATCACGCGGCCATTGCTTGCGGTCAGCGTGAACCCCATGTTCACCGAAACCTGGTTCACCCGCATCATCGGATTGCGCATGGCCTCCGACGAGATCAATCCGCGCAGCACGAAGCTCGCGCCGAGGCGCCGCGAGGCGGAGAGCGCCGCGTCGGGGTCGTTCCTGAAGTACGCGTCGATCTCGGCTTGCGCGATCTGTGCGCGAATTTGTTCGGGCGTATACGTCCGCAGGCCGAGCGCCTGCAGGCGCCGGTTGATCGCACGGTAATGCGGGCCGTAGTTCTGCTGTTGCGCTTCGATGAGACCGCTCGACTCGCGCTCGCCGATGATGACCATGATCTTCTTGTTCTTGAGGTCGGCGCGGCAGGGCGCCGAGAGGTCGTGCGCGATACGCTCGTCGCGCGCCGCGGCCTCGCGGGCGACGCTGTCGTCGGGCGGATCGGAGAAGCGGAAATCCTGCGCGCAAATGCCGCCCGCTGCGATCGCCGCCAGCACCGCAACCAGCGCCTTCGCTCTCCCTCGTTTCATGCTTTTTTTGGCGGGGTCGGGAAGAGCGAAGATTAGCCCAACGCCTGCGCAAAATCCACACGAATAATCGCCTCTCCGCCGGGCGGCGGACGCGTGTCGCAACAATGAGAAAATGTGTCATGGACAGTCTGTTTCATCCTGCCGTCGCCGCGTGGTTCGGGAAGTCGTTCGCAGGACCCACCGAGGCGCAGGCGCGCGCATGGAAAGAAATCGCAGCCGGACGCGATGCGCTGATTGCCGCGCCAACCGGCTCTGGCAAGACGCTGGCGGCGTTCCTCGCCACGATCGATGCACTCGTGCGCCGCGGCGTCGAGGCGCCGCTGCCCGACGAGACGTTCGTCGTCTATGTCTCGCCGCTGAAGGCGCTGTCGAACGACATCCGGAAGAACCTTCAGGCGCCGCTCGACGGCATTCGTGCCGAGCTCGCGGCGCGCGGCCTGCCCGACGTCGACATTCGCACGCTGGTGCGCACCGGCGACACGCCGCAGGCCGAGCGGGCGAGCATGCGGAAGCGTCCCCCGCACATCGTCGTCACCACGCCCGAATCGCTGTACGTGCTGCTCGGCTCCGAATCGGGCCGCGCGATGCTCGCGACGACGCGCACGGTGATCGTCGACGAGATCCATGCGCTCGCGCCGAACAAGCGGGGCAGCCATCTCGCGCTGTCGCTCGCGCGACTCGACGCGCTCGTTGCAGAGCCGCTGACGAAGATCGGCCTGTCGGCGACACAGAAGCCGATCGAGGAGGTCGCGCGCTTCCTCACCGGAGGGTCGTGGTCCCCCCACGCTTGCGGCTGCGCCGCTGCGCTGCCCCCGGAGGGGGCGCAATTCGCGGCTCGGGGCGGCGCTTCGCCGCGAATGGAGGCGAGGGAGTGCGCGATCGTCGACACCGGGCATGTACGGCCGCGCGATCTGGCGCTCGAAGTGCCGCCCGCGCCGCTCGAGGCGGTGATGTCGAACGAGGTGTGGCTCACGGTCTATGCGCGGCTCGCCGAGTTGATCGCGCAACACCGGACGACGCTCGTGTTCGTCAACACGCGCCGGATGTCCGAGCGCGTCACGCGCCACCTGTCCGAACTGCTCGGCGCAGCGCACGTGATGGCGCACCACGGCAGCATGGCGAAGGAGCTGCGCCTTGTCGCCGAGGAGCGTCTGAAGCGCGGCGACCTGAAGGCGCTCGTCGCCACCGCATCGCTCGAGCTCGGCATCGACATCGGCGACGTCGACCTCGTCTGCCAGCTGGGCTCGCCGCGCTCGCTCTCGACGTTCCTGCAACGCGCTGGCCGCGCGAGCCACACG
>JAICLP010000222.1 GCA_025925475.1 Burkholderiales bacterium
ATCGACCTGTAGCTCGTGGAAGGCTTCGGCATCGAGGAAGTCGGAATGGGGGTCGAGCCCGTGCACCATTCCGTTGATCGCTTCCTTGATCAGCTTGTCGTCCGAGACCGGCTCGACGTAGTCGGACTTGATCTTTCCGAACACGGCGGAAAGCAACTGCAGATCCTCGTACGGGATCGGCAGCCGCGTCTCGCGCTGCGCGAATACCGAAAGGTTCAGGCTCAAGAGCAAACCGAGCACCGCACCCATGCCAATCCATCCTGCCTTCTTCATGCGTTCGCGCATCGCTACCTCTGTTTCATCCTCATCGGGCCGCCCTCTCGGTGAGTGAGATCGGTCGGCAACTGATCGAGCAAAAAGTATACGCCTCACCCCGTCGGGAAACTCAAGCGGCGACCGGCGGCGCAACGACGGTGCAGCCGGCACTTTCGTCCACAACCGTTATTGGTATCGACCGAGGCGCCCGCCGGCGGTCGGAGGCCGACGGGTGGGTCGCCGGCCGGTGAGATGTGCGCCGTCCCGAACGCCGGGAACGGCGAGCATTGGTCCCTGCCTGGTCGCCGAAGTTCCGGCGCGCCGCGATTATAAGCGCAACAGAGAGTGACCAGTCATCTCGGGCGGTTTCGGGAGGCCCATGATCGCGAGCAGCGTCGGGGCGACGTCCTGCAGCGCGCCGCCGTCGGCGAGGGTCGCCGGCCGGCCGACGTAGACGAGCGGCACGAGGTTCAGCGTATGCGCGGTATGCGCCTGGTGCGTGACGTCGTCGTGCATGCGCTCGGCGTTGCCGTGATCGGCGGTGATCAGGACGTCTGCAGCGTGCGTGCGCGCCGCCTCGACCACGCGGCCGATGCATGCGTCGAGCGTCTCGATCGCCTTCTTCGCCGCGTCGAAGTTGCCGGTATGCCCGACCATGTCCGCGTTCGCGTAGTTGCACACGATCGCGTCGTAACGCTCGCCCGCGATGGCGGCGACGAGCTTGTCGGTCACTTCGATCGCGCTCATCGCAGGTTTCAGGTCGTACGTCGCGACCTTCGGCGACGGCACGAGGATCCGGTCCTCGCCGGAATAGACCGCCTCGCTGCCGCCGTTGAAGAAGTAGGTGACGTGCGCGTACTTCTCGGTCTCGGCGATGCGAAGCTGCGTCAGGTGCAGCCTGGCGATGTATTCGCCGAAGCTGTTCTCGATCGTCTGCGGCGCGAACGCGACCGGCAGGCTCGACAGCTCGTCGCCGTAGCGCGTCAGGCAGACGAAGCGGGCGAGCTTCGGAAAGCGCGAGCGCGCGAACGCATCGAAGCCCGGGTCGGTCAATGCGCGCGTCAATTCGCGCGCCCGGTCGGCGCGGAAGTTCATGAACACGGCGACGTCGCCATCGTTCATCCGCGTCGTGTCGCCCTGTCCATTGGCGATCGCGGTCGGCTGCACGAACTCGTCACTCTCGCCGCGCGCGTACGCTGCTTCGAGTCCGGCTTGCGCGCTCTTCGCGACATGCGGCGCGCGGCCGTCGACGACGAGCGAGTACGCCTGCGCGACACGCTCCCAGCGCTTGTCGCGGTCCATCGCGTAATAGCGGCCGCAGATCGACGCGATGCGCGCATTCGGATGGCGCGCGCACAACGACGACATCGCGTCGAGCGACGGACCGGCGCTGCGCGGCGGTGTATCGCGGCCGTCGAGGAATGCGTGCATCGCGACATCGACACCGGATTCGGCCGCCATCGTCACCATCGCCGCGATCTGCCGCTCGTGGCTGTGCACGCCGCCCGGCGACAGCAGGCCGAGCACGTGCAGCGTCGCGCGATTGCGGCGCGCCGTGTCGACCGCATCGACGAGCGCCGGATTGCGCGCGAACTGGCCATCGCGGATCGCGACGTCGATGCGCGTGAAGTCCTGGTAGACGATGCGGCCGGCGCCGATGTTGAGATGGCCGACCTCGGAGTTGCCCATCTGGCCTTCGGGAAGACCGACGCGCAGCTCCGACGCGTCGATCGTCGTGTGCGGGCACGTCGCGAGCAGACGACGCCAATGCGGCGCATGTGCCCGCGCGATCGCGTTGTCGGGCGCGTCTTCCCGGCAGCCGAATCCATCGAGGATCAGAAGCACGACGCGGTGCACCGGCGGCCTGGTCGCTTGCGGCTGCGTCTTCGCGGAGGTCTCGGGCGGAGCGGCTACTTCCATGATTCAAGCGACGGATACGGAGGAAAACGGAAGTCTTCGTGAGCTATCATTTTAGTCTTTGTCCACATCGACCCCGTTCCGTTGTCCGCCTTCCACGATTTCGTCGTCAAGAACTGGCCGCTCGTCCTCGTGTTCGTCATCTCCGGCGCGCTGCTGCTGTGGCCGATCGTGCAGCGGCAGGTGAAGCCCGGACGCGAGCTCAGCACGCTCGATGCGACGCGCCTCCTCAACAAGGAGAATCCGCTCGTCCTCGACGTGCGCGAAGCGAACGAGTGCGAGGGCGGCCGCCTGCCGAACGCGACGCACATCCCGCTGTCCCAACTCAAGGATCGCGGCAGCGAGATCGCGAAGCACGCGTCGCGCCCCGTGATCGTCTATTGCGACCGCGGTGCAAAGGGCGGCGCGGCCGTCGCGGCTCTGACCCGGCTCGGCTTCACGCGCGCGCAGTCGCTTCGAGGCGGCTTTCGCGCCTGGAAGGATGCGGGGCTGCCGCTTGCGAAATGAGCAGAGGGCGATGAAACCGCGCGGAGCAGAGGGAAGACGATGAAACCGCGCGGAGCGCGAAGCCGACGATGAAGCCGCGCGTGACGATGTACACGACCGCTTACTGCGGTTATTGCCGGCGCGCCGAGCGGCTGCTCGCGACGAAGGGCATCACGGACATCGACGCAATTCGCGTCGACGAAGACGCCGCGGCGCGCATCTCGATGATGGAGCGAACCGGGCGCAGGACGGTGCCGCAAATCTACATCGGCGATTTTCACGTCGGCGGCTACGACGAGCTGGCGGCGCTCGATCGCGCCGGCCGGCTCGATGCTTTGCTCGCCGGCGCGGCCGCGTGAGCCGGCATTTTGCTTAGACGCGCTGGCGTAGAATCGATCGCTTTACTTCCGGAGTAGCGCATGGCCGAATCGCCTGCCACGAACGCGGACTCGCAACCCGCAGCCGCGAACGAAGCAGTGAGCGCGCAGTTCGCGATCGAGAAGATCTACATCAAGGATCTGTCGCTCGAGAATCCGGGCGCGCCGCAATCGTTCCAGATGTCGGAAACGCCGCAGATCGAGATCGGCCTTCGCACGCGCGCCGAGGCAGTGGCGCAGGACACGTACGAATGCGTGCTGACGATCACCGTCACCGCCCGCACCGGCGACAAGACGGTGTTCCTCGTCGAAGCGGCGCAGGCGGGCGTGTTCGTGATCCGTGGTGTCCCGGCGCACCAGCTGCAGCCGGTGCTCGCCGTTCATTGCCCTGCGGTGCTGTTTCCGTATGCGCGGGAGACCGTCGCCAGCGCAACGATGCACGCGGGTTTTCCGCCGGTGCACCTCGCGCCGATCAATTTCGAAGCGCTCTATCAGCAGCAACTCGCGCAGGCGGCTTCCGGCGCTCCCGCAACCGCGAATTGATTCGGGCAGCGCCTTTCATCTTCGCCAACGTCGTTCGTGCGGCCGCGGCGCTGATCGTCGCGGTGCCGCTTCTTGCGAGCGCGGCCGACTTTCGCTCGACCCGTGACGCGGCGACGGTGCTCTACGATGCACCGTCCGCGCGCGCAAAGGCCCTCTTCGTCTATGGCCGCGACGTGCCGGTCGAGCCGCTGGTCACGGTCGAAGGGTGGACGAAGGTTCGCGATTCGTCGGGCACGATCGGCTGGATGCAATCGAAGTCGCTCGCCGACAAGCGAATGCTGATCGTGCGCGCGCCGGGCGCCGACGTGCATGCGGCCCCCGACGACAAGTCGCCGCTCGTCTTCCGCGCGGAGCGCGACGTGCTGCTCGAGCTTGCCGAGCCCGCATCGTCGCCTGCCGCGACAGCCAATCCGGGCTGGGTCAGGGTGCGCCACCGCGACGGGCAATCGGGGTACGTGCGGATCGCGCAGGTCTTCGGCCTTTGACCATGAAAGTCGCGGTGCTCGGCGGCGGCGCGTGGGGCACCGCATTCGCCGTTCATCTCGCCACGCGCACGCACGCGAAGCCGTGCGTAACGCTCTACATGCGCGATGCGGCGCAGGCGCGATCGACGACCGCGGCGCGGGAGAACCGCCGCTATCTGCCGGACATCGCGTTGCCCGGCGCGGTGACGATTACGTCGAATCTCGCCGATGTGCAGTCCGACGTGCTCTTCGCGGCGACGCCGGTGGCCGAGCTCGCGCCGCTTGCGCTGCGACTCGCCGATGCGGGCGTCGATGCGCCGCTCGTGTCCCTTGCCAAGGGATTCGTCGCCGCACAGAGCGATCGAGACGGGTGGACGCTGCCGCACCGGATGCTCGCATCGCGTTGGCGATGTCCGATCGGCGCGATCTCGGGCCCGACATTCGCCGTCGAAGTCGCACGCGGCCTGCCGACGGCGCTCATCGTGGCGACGACCGATCCGCTGCTGACCGATCGCGTTGCGCAACTCGTCCGTGGCGACACGCTGCGTTCGTACGCGAGCGACGACCTGATCGGCATCGAACTCGGCGGTGCGATCAAGAACGTGTTCGCGATCGCCGCCGGAGCGAGCGACGGTCTGCGTTTCGGCGACAATGCGCGCGCGGCGCTGATCACGCGCGGGCTTGCCGAGGCCGGGCGCCTTTCGGCCGCGCTCGGGGGACGCATGCAAACGTTGACGGGGCTCGCGGGACTCGGCGACCTCGTGCTGACGTGCACCGGCGACCTGTCGCGCAATCGCCGTGTCGGCCTCGCCCTGGCGCGTGGACAACCGCTTGCCGCGATACTGGCCGGAATTGGCCATGTCGCCGAAGGCGTGAGCGCGACGCGGGCGGCGCGGGAGCTGGCATTGCATCATCGCGTCGACATGCCGATCGTCGACGCCGTGCACCGCGTGCTCTACGAAGGCGTCGCGCCGCGGGACGCGGTGCTTGCGCTGCTTGCGCGCGAGCCGCGTGAGGAATGACGACCCCCACGCTCGCTTCGCTCGCTGCCCCCGGAGGGGGCGCAGTCAGTCGCTTGGGACGGCCCTGCGCGACTGAATGACGACCCCCGCGACCAAAGGAATCGACGCATGCGCTTCGTGCTGGTTCTTGCCGTGATGCTCGCGACGACGAGCGCAGCCGCGGCCGATGCCGCGGCCTTCTTTCCGCCGGAGACACCCGCGCGCCCGGTCGTCGACGTTCTGCACGGCATGAGGCTGACCGATCGCTATCGATGGCTCGAGAACAGCAAGGATCCGGAAGTCGCGGCATGGACGCGCGCGCAGCATGCGGCGACCCTGCAGTTCCTCGATCGCAACGCACCGCCGGTGACCGGCATGAAGGACGAGCTCGCGCGCTATTTCGACCGCGACAAGACCGATCCACCGCTCGTCAAGCACGGACGCCAGTTCTTCCAGCGCACGCGTCGCGGCGAGCCGCAGGCGAAGCTCTATACGCCGCTCGACGGCCGCGACGTGCTGCTGTTCGACCCGGTTGCCCTCGACCCGTCGGGGAAGACGAAGATC
>JAICLP010000395.1 GCA_025925475.1 Burkholderiales bacterium
ACGAGTGCTCAGCGCGGCTTGCACGAATGGGGCTGTGGCTAGGTGCATTCAGGGACACAAGCGCGGAGGGGCAGCAATATCATCTGGCGAACATGAAGGCCATGCAGCAAGCCTTGGCGCAGGAAGAAGGCACGCAGGGCCGTTCGGTTGACGTCACCAGGATGAGGTTGCAAACGGCCACATCTATGGAACGCAATCTGCGCGAGCGACGATTGCAGGTCGCAATGGTTGTGTACCGCAGGACGCGGGACATGAATGCTGCCTGACTACTCGCTGCAAAACACGGCTTTGCGCCGGTGAGCTCAAGCGTTGGGCATCCGCTTCTAACGAGCTCTCACAGTCCGCCTCGGCTGGAGGTCCGGTTATCCCGGACGCCCCAATATGCCTACTCTGAGTTGCGGCTATGCCGGCCGCCAGCCGGCCTGCCGCAGCAAAGATGTCATCTCCTCGCGCCAGCGAGCATTGGTGCGCCAAAGCGGCCCGAGCGCATCCGCCGCCGGCTCGCATCGCGAAAGCCGCTCGACACATTGGCGCGCGCCGTCTTTCTGCCCCATTGCCTGATAGCAGCACAGTGCAGTAGTAATGGCGGGCCGCCAGTTGGGACGCACCTTCAGTGCGTTCGTCGCCTGCTGCACCGCGCTATCAAACTCGCGCTGGAGGAGCAGAGCAGTCGCGAGTAGGTTGTACCAAACGAAATTCTGCGGGTCGTGCGGATTGAGCTGAAGGCCTCGCTTAAGACAGCCGATCGCACGTAGTGCATCGCCGGAATAGAGCCGCGCCATTCCTAGCACCAAGTGGCCGAGTGCAAAGCTAGGGCTGAGCTCGACCGCTTTCTCCGCGGCTCGAATCGCCTGGTCGAATTCGATCGCAAACACGCTGGTGATCGCGAGCGCATAGTGCGAGTACGGATTCTTTTCGTCGAGCTGCACCGCTTTCAATGCCGCGTCGATGCCTTCGCGAAGATCCGCAGCTTCATCCTCGCTCCAGCCGTACGCCGCGATTCCCGCGCTGACGCGGCCGAGCCATGCATGCGCCTCGGCAAGCTGGGGATCGGCCTTGCGCGCTTCACGGAAGAGCTCACGTGCTCGAAGATGTGTCGGCCGCGTGATTTGATGGAAGAACCAGGTGCCTTGGTGCACGAGATCCCACCCCGTCATGTCACGCACACCGCGTCTGCGTGCAATGGCAAGCGCCGATTCGCTTTTCAGCAGCTCGGGCTCGATCGCCCCCACAACCTGTTCGGTGATTCGATCTTGCACCGAGAAAAGCTCGCCGAACTCGAAATCGTACCGATCAGCCCATAGCGTGGTCGCGCGGCGCGCGTCGACCAGCTCGGCGGAAATCCGGATGCGGTTGCCCGACTTGCGCACGCTGCCCGCGAGAACATAGCGGACAGCAAGCGCCTGGGCGACCTCGGCCGGCGTCCTGTGTTTGAAGGCAAACGCCGCGTTGCGCGCGATAACGAAGAACCACCGGAAACGCGACAGTGCCGCGATGATGTCCTCGGTGATGCCGTCGACGAAGTATTCCTTGTCCGCCTCGCCGCTCAGGTTGTCGAAGGGCAAGACGGCGACGGATGGTCGAACTGCCGCCGACTCGGCCGTCGACTCCTCAGCGGCCTCTGCGACCGTCACTGGTCCTGCGAAGCGGTAGCCGATACGTGCAATGGTGGCGATCCAATCGCCGCCGCCAGATGTCGGCCCCAGCAGCTTGCGTAGCGCAGCGATCTGCACGGAGAGGTTGCTCTCCTCGACTACAGCGCCGGGCCACGCGAAATCGATAAGCTGCGCCTTCGTGACCGCGTGCCCGTTGGCGTTGAGGAGCGCATGCAGCACCCCTAACGCCCGTTGGCCCGCATCGAGTCGTCGGCCGTCGCGCGACAGCGTCGCCCGCTCAGCGTCGAAGGTAAAGGGTCCAAATAGGAAGTATGGCCCAGCCATCCCCTATACCGCTTCGCGCCATTTCGGAACAATTCGGCGCCGTTTCATGACTTGCTGTCGCAGCCAGCGCATGCTGGAGACGCTCGCCGATACCTCGGTGAGCATCCACTCTCAATCCACACTAGAGTCGCCATGAAAACCGTCGGATCGAACATCGCCTGTGTAGTGCACGGATCGCAACCGTACAAAAGCCAGCAGGGTTCGCTCTATACGCCTGCGATCAGCGCCGAGACGGTGGGTGCGAAGAGCCTCTTCTTCGGAATCGTCACGATCCCGCCCGGCGAGCGGACGAAGGCGCATCTCCATCAGTTCCACGAATCAGCGTTCTACGTCTTGAGCGGCGAGAACATCGAGCTTTGGAGCGGCGGCGAACTGGAGCATCGCGAAGTCGCGCGAGCCGGCGACTATCTGTTCATACCGGCGAATGTACCCCATGTCGCCGTCAACCGTGGCGCCACGGCGGCGGTCTTCATCGGAGCACGCAACGAACCAACCGCCCAGGAGAGTGTGGTAATGCGGTCGGAACTCGATCGACGTGTGCCGTGAAACGAATGGCGCGGGTAAAAGGCCCGCGTGATGGACCCAGTGAA
>JAICLP010000329.1 GCA_025925475.1 Burkholderiales bacterium
CGCGCCGTCGTCGTTGCGGCCCGGGAAGCGCACCGCGAATTCGACGCGCTCGTTCGAGCCGGGACGCGTGGCGACGTTCTGCGCGTATTGCGAGGGCGGCAGCATGTCGGCAAGCAGCGCGCCGAGTTGCACCTCGCCCCACATGCCGCGCGACTTCACGTTGGTCAGCACGCGCTTCAAATCGCCGACGCCGGTCGCGAGCGCCTGCATCTCGCCCAAGCCGCGATGCACCTGCTCGAGCCGCTCCGACACCTGGCGAAACGACGCGCCGAGCCGCTGCTCGAGCGTCGCCTGCAGCTTCTCGTCGACCGTTTCGCGCATCTGGTCGAGCTTGACGGAGTTCTCGGCGCGCAGCACGTCGAGACGCTGCTCGATCGTCTCGCGCAGCGCCTCGAGCCTCGTCTCGGAGCTTTGCGTCAACTGGCCGAGACGCTCGCCGAACACGCGCAACTGGTCCTGCTGCAGCGAGCCCATCGTCGCGAGCTCGCGTGCCATCCCATGCTGCTGACGCGCCATCGCCTCCGCGACCTCCTGCCGCAGCGTCGTCGCCGCGCCGGCGGATTCGTTGCGCGCAATGGCGAGGTCGGTGCGGATGTCGCGTTCGTGATCGGACGCGCCGCGGCCCAGTGCCTCGACGAGCGCACGCAGTTGCGTGACGTCGCGAGCCGCCGCATCGCGGGCGCGCGCCAGCGCAATGAGACGGGCGAGACCGATGCCGCCCAGCACGACCAATACGATCACCGCGACGGCGATGGCAATGAGCAGCGACTGCGTGACCATGGCGCGCGAGTGTAGCGAGGTGCGGATCAGCCGTCGAGCGCAAGCGTCGCGAACGAGGCGAGCCAGTGCGCGCCGACGAACGCATCGCTGGCAAGACCCTCCCATCCCGCGGCGAGATGTCGCGCGGCGGCCGCGCGCGCGATCGCGATGCGCGGATCGTGTTGGGGCAGCGCGGCGGCGATCGAGTGAAAGCACCAGGCCCGCGACAGGTTGAGGCCGTCGAGATGGACGAGTTGCGCGTCGCCGCGGTCGGTGACCTTCGCCGGCGTGAACAGCGCCGCCGGTCCTGCTTCAACAAAGTGCGGCAGCAGCGCCGCGATCCATTCGGCGAATGTCGGCACGTCGAATACGCGCCGCATGAGCTCCGCCTCGATCAGCGAAGGCGACAGGAAGTCGGTGCCGGACGGCTCCAGGCGTGCCGGCGCCTCGCGATCGCCGGCAAACCACTCGACCGCCTTCGCGCGGCACGCCTCAGCGAGCGGCACATCGCCCGTGGTCTGCGCGTAATCGAGCGCGAAAGCCAGCGCGAATGCGCTGTTCGCATGCGTGCCATAGCGGATCGGGTAGTGCGTTCGCGGCAGGAACTCGATGAAGCGCATGGCGAACGCGACGGCGAGTGGCGCAATCGCGCGACGCCAGCGTGCGACACCGACGGCGTCGAGCTCCACCGCGAGCTTCAAAAGCCACGCCCAGCCGTACGTGCGCTCGAACGACGCGCTCTCGGGCCGCGCGAGATAGGCGACTTCGCCGGCGATCGAATCGGGCGCGAAAGTGCGATCGAAGCGCGCCTCGATGGCCGCGCATTCGGAAAGATCGGGAAAGCGGTGCAGGATGCGTGCGAGCGTCCAGTGCATGTGCACGCACGAGTGCCAGTCGAAGCTGCCGTGGAACGATGGATGCAAGTCGCGCGGCGTCCGCGCGTCGGCATCCCGCGCCATCGTGTGGTCGAGCTTGTGCGGGAAACGCCGGCCGATGCTCGAGAGCGCGAGCGCGGCCAGGCGAGAAGCGGCTTCCACATCGAGTCTTGCGCCGGGCACGGGAACCTGTCCGGTCGTGCGGCTGCGGTTGGCGAGCGTCATATCGTATTGCGATCCAATCGTATTGCGATGTAATGAAACGTGCGCGACAATCGGCCGGCCCGCTTGCGCGCACGCACATGCTACGCGAGCAACGACAGGCTCGCGAGACGTGAGGGACGCCTCCTGCATGAACGACCATGCATCGCGCGCCGCAAACGGCGCTGCGTACGCGGGCGGGCATTCCCGCATCGGCGACCAACGCCGATGCCACACGCAATTGCGAGACGCAGGAGGAGTACCAAATGGACGTTATCTGCAGGGCTGGACAAGGCTTCCAGGGACGGCGCGACGGCGCCATTCCGGGGTATCGCCTGAAGTCGTTCGTCGCGCCGCTCGTGGCCGCGGCGCTCGCGGGCTATGGCGCGTACGCTCATGCTGCGCCGGGTAGCGAATACGGGATGGAGACGGTCTCGACACGGGCCGAGTACGTGAGTGGCGGCGACGTGCTCGTCAAAGTCACGTACAAGCACGAGAACCGCAACCATCCGCTCGTCATCACCGTCAACGGACGTGACGTGTCGTCCGCTTTCCATCCCGGCGTCGAGCCGAACACGCTGCTCGGTCTCGTCACCGGGCTTGCCGAGGGCAGGAACACGCTGCGTGTCCAGGGCAACGGCTCGTCTGGCATCAAGGACCAGTCGCTCGAGATTACGAACTATCCGATCACCGGCCCGATCATCTCGGGCGCGCACGACTACGAGTTCCTTTGCCAGACCGATCAGTTCACGATGCCGGACGGCTCGACGCTCGGGCCTGCGCTCGATGCCAACTGCTCGATCGCGCCGCGCGTCGACTACGTCTACCGTGCGAGCGACGGAACCTGGAAGCCGCTGACGAACACGTCGCAGCTTCCACCGGATGTCGTGACGACGACCACGACGGACGACGTTACCGTTCCGTTCGTCGTTCGCATCGAGACCCGCAGCGTGAATCGCGGCGTCTACCAGAGCGCGGTGCTCTTCGACCCCACTCGCGAGCAGTCGCCACGACCATGGAATCCGCCGAAGGCATGGAACCGCCACCTCGTCGCGATCCACGGCTTCGGCTGCACGGGCGGCTGGTACATCCAGGGCGCCGCACTGGGAAGCCTTCCGGCGCCGGTTCCGGCTGACTTTCTCAATCCAACGCGGCTCGGCGAAGGCGACGCGATCTTTGCGAACACGCTGCAGCATCCAGCGAACAACTGCAACGCGCTGCTCGGTGCCGAGACCGCGATGATGAGCAAGGAAACGTTCATCGAATCGTACGGAGTCCCGGACTACACGATCAGCCACGGCTGCTCGGGTGGCTCCTATACCAGTACCCGATACACCGACATCGTGCCGGGTCTCTTCGACGGCATCCTCATCTCGTGCACGTTCCCCGACCCGCTCGCGATCGCGCTCAACGCGCTCGACGGTCATCTGATCACGCACTACATGACGCAGTTTCCCGGCGCGCTGACGGATGCCCAGATCGCGGCGGTGACCGGGTTCAAGAGCGTGAATGCGATGATCGCGCTCGCGAACCAGGCCGGCCGCACCGATCCCGTACCCGCGCGCCAGGACATCGCGGGCTACGTCTCCGGCGTATTCAACCCGATCGTCCCCGTGTCGTTGCGCTACGACCCGGTCTCCAATCCGCATGGCCTGCGACCGACGACGTTCGACTGGGAGCGCCACATCACCGGCGTCGACCCGGTGACGCTTTTCGCGCTTCGTCCCTATGACAACGTCGGCGTGCAATACGGGCTCGAGGCGCTCAACAGCG
>JAICLP010000281.1 GCA_025925475.1 Burkholderiales bacterium
GCTGCCGCTGCCCGCGCCCGTCGACAGCGTCGAAGCGCTGCAATTCGCCGTCCATCGCCTCGTCGACGATTTCGCCGGCTGGCTCGGTGCGCACGGCCTCGGCGCCGTGCGCATCTCGCTGTCGCTCGTGCACGAGCGCTACGTGCGCGACCGCGGAACGCCGCCGACGCTCGCCACGTTCGCGCTCGGCGCGCCTTCGCGCATGCCCGCGCATCTGATGACGGTGCTGCGCGAGCGGCTTTCGCGCATCGCGCTGCCGGCGCCGGTCGAGGCGATCGTGCTCGTGGGCGACGAAGCGGCGCCGCTCGCAGGCCGCAATCTCGGCCTGCTGCCCGAGGATGGCATCGATGCGGTTACCGTACCGCTCGTCGAGCGATTGCGCTCGCGCCTGGGGGACGACGTCGTGACGACGCTGGCGCTGCGCGACGAGCATCGGCCGGAACAGGCCGCGCGCGAGATGCCGGCGCTACCCGCGAACGTGCAACCGCGAACCCAAGCAACGCGGCCGCCGACCGCATCGCGGCGCGCGAAGTCGCCGGCGCGCAACGCGCCGGTGCAGCGGACGCCGCCGCGTCCGTTGTGGCTGCTCGATTGCGCGCGGCCGCTCGGCGTCGTGCTCGAAGCCGCGCCGTGGGTGCTGCGCGACGGACCCGAGCGCATCGAATCCGGCTGGTGGGACGGCGGCGATTGCCGGCGCGATTATTTCGTCGCGGAGACGCCCGATGGCGAGATCGCGTGGATCTATCGCGATCATCGCCATGCGACCGACGACGGCGAATGGTTCATGCACGGGCTCTTCGCATGAAGCGCCGTGCATCGATCTGCAACCCGTAAAGGACCGCGCCGAGCGGCCCGCAAGCACTGCGGCACGCGGGGGACGTTTCGCGTCAGCGAACGTGCCGCACGCCTTCGCGAAGCCGCGCTTCGGCCTCGGCGGCGATGCGCGCGACGAGCGTCGCCGCGGGCTCGATGCTCCTGACGAGGTCGACGCCCTCGCCGGCCCACACGAGGGCCGTCTCGTAGTCGTCTTCGTCGGCCGCCGTCCGATAGCGGGCCTGCTCGACGTCGAGCGCTTCGGCGAGCGCATGCTCGCGGCCGTTCCATTGCGCCGTGAATCGATTGCGCAGCGCGCGTCCCGTATACGGCGCTGGCCAGTCGTAACCGCGGACGATGTCGAACACGCGCGTGCGCGCCGTATCGCTGCCGCGCGCGGCGACGAGCCGCGCCTTCTGGCGCTCGCGGCCCAGCGCCTCGTCGCTCGCGCAAAAGCGCGTGCCGATCAGCGCCCCTTCTGCGCCCAGCATCAACGCCGCCGCAAGGCCGCGGCCGTCCACGATGCCGCCCGCTGCAATCACCGGCGTGGGTGCGACCCAGTCGACGACGGCCGGCACGAGCGGAAGCGTCGAGCGGCTGCCGCCGTGTCCGCCGCCTTCGGTTCCCTGCGCGACGACGAGATCGGCGCCCGCTTCCTGCGCGAGACGCGCCTCTTCCTCGCCCTGCGCCTGGCAGATCAGCGTGCAGCCGGCGTCCTTGATGGCCCGCGCGTGCGGACGCGGATCGCCGAACGACAGCATCACCGCGCGCGGGCGTTGCGCCAGCGCAAGATCCAGAACCTCGCGCCGCATCGACCACGTGATGAAACCGATGCCCCAGGGGCCGCGCGTCGCATCCTTGACGATGGCAAGCTCGCGCGCGACCCATTCGCGATCGCCGTAGCCGCCGCCGATGAGGCCGAGCCCGCCCGCATTCGCCACAGCCGCTGCGATGCGGCCGCCGGCGACGCCGCCCATCGGCGCCAGCACGATCGGATGGCGCAATCCGAACGCTTCGGTCAGCTTCGTGACGATCATGGTTTCCTCGCTCGATCCTCCCGAGTCTATCAACGCGACGCAACGACCGTCGAGTTGTAACAATTACATCGCGGCGGGCAGGAATGGCGCGCCGCCGCGAGCTGCCGCCCGTGTGAGGCCGCGCAGCCCGGCCGCAGACGACCGGTACGCATATTGCGCCGGTTCGAGCGCAACTTCGACTGCCCGGGAGACGCAATGCACCAGCAACTCGCCGATCACGTCGAGCGTCCGGTCGTCATTGCCGCGGGCGCCGCATCGCTCGCCGGCGATCTCACCGTTCCCGCGGGCGCGAACGGCGTCGTGCTGTTCGCGCACGGCAGCGGCAGCAGCCGCGCGAGCCCGCGCAACGTGTGGGTCGCCGCGCGCCTCGCGCGCGCCGGACTCGCGACGCTGCTCTTCGATCTTCTGACGCCCGAAGAAGAGCAGCGCGACGTTCACACGCGCGAGCATCGCTTCGACATTCCGCTTCTGTCGCAACGACTCGTCCTCGCCACCGACTGGGTCGATGCACAGCCTGAGTTGCGTGCGCTGCCGATCGGCTACTTCGGCGCGAGTACCGGTGCTGGCGCGGCGCTCGTCGCAGCGGCCGAGCGACGGGAACGGATTGGCGCCGTCGTCGCGCGCGGCGGCCGCCCCGATCTCGCCGGCATCGACGCGCTCGCCCAAGTGACGGCACCGACCCTTCTGGTCGTCGGCGGCAACGACGACGTCGTCATCGATCTCAATCGGCGCGCGCTTGCGGCGATGCGTTGCGAGAAGCGCCTCGAGATCGTTCCCGGCGCAACGCATCTTTTCGAGGAGCCCGGCGCGCTCGAGCAGGTCGCGGCGACCGCGTCGCAATGGCTCGTCGAGTTCCTCGTCGTGCAGGCCGCGCGCTGACTGGGGGCATCGACCGATGCGCTTCGTCGATCGCAAGCAGGCGGGCGACGTGCTCGCACAGCGGCTTCTCCCCTGCCGCGACGATCCGTCGGTAATCGTGCTCGCGCTGCCGCGCGGCGGCGTGCCGGTCGCGTGCGAGGTCGCGCAAACGCTGCACGCGCCGCTCGACGTGTTCATCGTGCGCAAGCTCGGCCTGCCGGGCCACGAGGAATTCGCAATGGGCGCGATTGCGACGGGGGGCGTGATGGTGATGAATCCCGATCTCGCCAACATTCGCATTCCGGAAGCGGCGATCGAGCAGGTCGTCGCACGCGAGCGAACCGAGCTCGCGCGGCGCGAGACGCTTTATCGTGGCGAACGGCCGCCGCTTTCGATCGAGGATCGCAAGGTGATTCTCGTCGACGACGGGCTCGCGACCGGCTCGACGATGCTCGCCGCCGCAACGGCCGTGCGCAAGCAGCAGCCGAGACAGATCGTCGTTGCGGTGCCGGTCGCAGCGCTCGACACCTGCCGTGTGTTTCACGGCGTCGCCGACGAGGTCGTCTGCGCCGTCACGCCCGAGCCGTTTCTGGCCGTCGGCGCGTGGTACGACGATTTCGGACAGGTATCAGACGCCGAAGTACACGCGTTGCTGGATGCGGCGTGGCGCGCGGAAACGGGACGCAGCGCGTAGGCTCGGCACTCGACGCTCGCTCACTGCCTCGCTTGCAGCCGGCGCGACCTCAGATCCCCGCGTACCACTGATAGCCCTGGTCTTCCCAGTACCCGCCGTTGCCGCCGGCGATGTTGGCGAAGCTCTCGACGAGTTCGAGGCGCATCACGTATTTCGCGTGCTTGTAGCCGAGCTGGCGCTCGACGCGCAACCGGATCGGCGCGCCGTTCTTGGTCGGCAGCGGCGCATCGTTCAACGCATAGGCGAGGATCGTCTGCACGTGGTAGGCATCGTCCATGTCGATGCTCTCGTAATAGGGCGCCGTGCCGCCCTCCTCCATTGGATCGGCGCAATGGAACACGACGTAGCGCACGTTCGGCGCGGGTTGCACGAGATCGAGCAGCGCCGAAAGCTTCGCCCCCTGCCACTTGCCGATCGCGCTCCACCCCTCGACGCAGTCGTGCCGCGTGATCTGCGTGCGGCTCGGCAGCGCGCGCAGTTCGGCAAGCGTGAACCGGCGCGGCTTCGTGACGAGGCCGTCGACCTGCAGCGCGTAGTCGGCGAAGCGATTCGCGGCCAGCGCCGCGTACTGCGGATTGTCGGGCTCGGAGGTGCCGTTGCTGCGAAACGTCGGCGACAGATCGGCCGGCGTGAATTCCTGCGCCATCGTCTTGCGCGTCGCGAGCCGCGCGAGCTTGTGATTGAGCGGGTCGGCGACGCCCAGCACTTTCGGGAACCAGTCGGTTTGCGACAGGCGATCGCAGCCGGCGACGCCGAGCGCGCCGAGCGATGCCGCGATCCGGCCGAGGAAGCGCCGCCGCGCAATGCCGTCGAACTCATTCATGGCCGCTCTCCTGCGGGACGCGATAGCGCCCCGTGATCATCGACCGCAGGTTGTTCCACAGGCCGGTCACGATCACCTCGAAGACGTGCACCAGCACGAACGCGACGAGCAGCCATGCGACGATGAAATGAATCGAGCGCACGGTCTGCCGGCCGCCGAACCAGCCGACCCACCCGCCGAACAGC
>JAICLP010000128.1 GCA_025925475.1 Burkholderiales bacterium
GGCGCGGGCGCTTTATCGAACGCGCCTCGGCCTCGCGATGAACGCCATCCGCGACAACGAGGACAAGGCCGAGGCGATGGGCCTGCACACGACGCGCACGAAGGTATTCGCGTGGTGCGTGGCTGCCTTCTTCCTCGGCGCCGCCGGCGGACCCGTCGGCAACCTCGTCGGATTCATCGATCCGCGCGACCTCGCGTTCGCCGGCGCGACGTTCGGCGTGTGGATGGTGCTGATGGCCGTGCTCGGCGGCAAGGGCACGCTGTGGGGTCCGGTGATCGGCGCCGTGATCTTTCATGCGACGCAGGAGCTCTTCTGGACTTACCTGCTCGGCTGGCAGCGCGTCGCGATGGGACTCGTGATCGTGATCATCGTCGTGTTCTTTCCGACCGGGATTCTCGGCTCGCTTTCGCGCACCCGGCGACGCGCCGAGGCCGTGCCGGCCACCGCTGGCAAAAGCGCGCAATGACGACCGTCCAGCGCGCCGCCGACGCAGCGCTCCCGTCGCGTGCGGGGCAGAGCGAGCCGACGGTGCGCGAGTCGGGCGAGGCGATGCGCGAGCAGCACGCATTGCTCGAAGTGCGCAACGTGTCGAAGCGTTTCGGCGGCATCGTCGCCAATCGCGACGTCTCGCTCGACGTGCCGGCGGGACGGATCACCGGTCTCATCGGTCCGAACGGCTCGGGCAAGACGACGCTTTTCAACTCGATCGCCGGACAGCATCCGATCGACAGCGGCTCGATCCGCTTCGACGGCCGCGAGATCTCGCAGCTGCGCACGGCGAAGATCGCGCGGCTCGGCATCGTCAGGACGTTTCAGCAGACACGCGTCTACCGCGCGATGAATTGCGTGCAGAACATGCAGATCAGCACGGCGCAGTCGCACGAGACGCTCGCAAGCATGTTGCGCAAACCCTCGGCCAGCGTCACCGAGCGCGCCGAAGCGCTGCTCGAGTTCGTCGGATTGCGCGCGAAGCGGCTGCTGCCCGCCGGCGATCTGTCCTTCGGGCAGCAGAAGCTGCTCGAGTTCGCGATGGCGCTGATGAGCGGCCCGCGCCTGCTGCTGCTCGACGAGCCGACGGCCGGAATCAACCCGGTGCTGATCAACGGACTCGTCGACCGGCTGAAGCGCGCCAATGCGGAGTTCGGGATTACGCTGCTCGTGATCGAGCACAACATGCGCGTCATCATGAACCTCGCGAGCCATATCTACTGCCTGGCGCACGGCGAGTTGCTCGCGCAGGGAACCCCCGCTGCCATCCGGCGCGATCCGCGCGTCGTCGATGCCTATCTCGGGGGTCGTTGATGGCGGCACCGGACGCCACCGCGAGATCGGCCACGAGCGGTTACGGCTTCGGCGCAACCGATGTCGTGCTATCGGTCGAGGAGGTCGAGCGTGCGACGAGCGAGATCGCCGCGCAGGGGCCCAATGTGCGTCGCCTCGATGAGCTTTGCCAGGGCGCGCCGTTCGTCGCTATCGATCGGCTCGTCGCCGGCTACGACCGGATGGAAATCCTCCACGGAATCGACGCTCGCGTCGGCCGTGGCCAGGCGCTCTGCCTGATCGGGCCGAACGGCGCCGGGAAGTCGACCGTGCTGCATTCGATCCAGGGCTTCACCCGGATCGTGTCCGGCGCGATTCGCATCGGCGGGCGCGACGTGACCGACGTGCCGGCACAACGGAAACTGCGCGACGCGCGCGTCGCGTACGTGCTGCAGGACAACTCGGTGTTCCCCGAGATGAGCGTCGAGGAGAACCTGCTCGTCGGCGGTCATCTGTTGCCGCGCAGTCGCGAGGCACGGCGCGCGGCCGAGCGCGTGTTCGAACGCTATCCGCGGCTCGCCGAACGGCGACGCCAGAGCGCAGCGATCCTGTCGGGAGGCGAGCGGCGGCTGCTCGAGATCGCGCGCGCGCTGATCATGGAACCGGCGGTGCTTCTCGTCGACGAGCCGTCGATCGGGCTCGAGCCGCGCTACATCGACATGGTCTTCGAGATCCTCGCCGATCTGCAGCGTCGCGAAGGAAGGACGATCATCATGGTCGAGCAGAACGCGAAGAAGGGGCTGGAGTTCGCCGATATCGGGTACGTGCTCGTGTCGGGACGCGTCGCGCTGGCCGGCCGCGGAGCCGAGCTTCTCGACAATCCTGATGTCGCGCGACTGTTTCTCGGTGGCTGAGAGGATCGTTCAGGCGCCGATCACCGGGATGCCGGCAATCCGCTGCCGCCACTCGCGCGGCCCCGTTTCGTGCACCGATTCGCCCGCCGAATCAACAGCGACGGTGACCGGCATGTCGGCAACCTCGAACTCGTGGATCGCTTCCATGCCGAGATCGGAGAACGCGACCACGCGCGATCGCCTGATCGCCTTCGAGACGAGATACGCGGCGCCGCCGACCGCGATCAGGTAGGCGGCGCGATGACGCCGGATCGCATCGATCGCAAGCGGCCCGCGCTCGGCCTTGCCGATCATCGCGATCAGGCCGGTTTCGGCGAGCATCGTTTCGGTGAACTTGTCCATTCGCGTCGACGTCGTCGGTCCGGCGGGTCCGACTGCTTCGTCGCGCACTGCATCGACGGGGCCGACGTAATAGATCACGCGATTGCTGAAATCGACGGGCAGCGTTTCGTTGCACGCGAGCATGTCGACGATGCGCTTGTGTGCGGCGTCGCGGCCGGTCAGGATCTTTCCGGAGAGCAATAACCGCTCGCCCGGCTTCCATTGCGCGACATCGTCACGCGTCAGCGTATCGACGTTCACGCGCCGCGATTCGGGCGCCGGGAACCACCGCACGTCGGGCCAACTCGCCAGATCCGGCGGCGTGAGGCTCACGGCACCGCGGCCGTCGAGCGTGAAATGCGCATGCCGAGTCGCCGCGCAATTGGGGATGATCGCGACGGGCAGGCTCGCTGCATGCGTCGGGTAGTCGAGGATCTTCACGTCGAGCACCGTCGACAGCCCGCCGAGACCTTGGGCACCGATCCCGAGCGCATTGACCTTGTCGTGAATCTCGATGCGCAGCTCCTCGAGGCGATTCGACGGGCCGCGCGCCTTCAACAGCGGCATGTCGATCGGCTGCATCAGCGCTTCCTTCGCGAGCACCATCGCCTTCTCCGCGCTGCCGCCGATGCCGATGCCCAGCATGCCTGGCGGACACCAGCCGGCGCCCATCGCCGGCACCGTCTGCACGACCCAGTCGACGATCGAGTCCGACGGATTCAGCATCGCGAACTTCGCCTTGTTCTCCGAGCCACCACCCTTCGCGGCGATGCGCACGTCGACGGTGCTGCCGGGGACGAGGTCGCAATGCACGACGGCCGGCGTGTTGTCCCGCGTGTTCCTGCGCCTTCCCGCGGGATCGCGCACGATCGACGCGCGAAGCGCATTGTCGGGGTGGAGGTACGCCCGGCGCACGCCCTCGTCGATCATCCCGGCGACGCTCATCGTCGCATCGGCGAAGCGGACATCCATGCCGATGCGCACGAACGCGACGACGATGCCCGTGTCCTGGCAGATCGGCCGTCGGCCCTCGGCGCACATCCGCGAATTCGCAAGGATCTGCGCGATCGCGTCCTTCGCCGCCGGCGACTGCTCGCGTGCGTACGCACGCCCAAGCGCCGCGACGTAATCGGGCGGGTGATAGCAGGAGATGAACTGCAGCGCGTCGGCGACGCTCTGAATCAGGTCTTCCTGCGCGATGGTCGTCATGGTCGTCGACCGGCGATCTTAGCATCGGCCGTTGGCGCGTCACGCAGGCGTTCGGTAGACTTCGACGTATGCCGGCGCGCGACCGGCATGTCCTGACAAAGGAGGAGAAGCGATGTCGAACATCCAGTCCGTGATGCACGAAGAGCGCGTGTTCGAGCCGTCGCCCGCGTTCGCGGCGCAGGCGAACGTCAAGAAATCCGACGCGGAAACGATGCATGCGAAGGCGGCGCGCGATTACGAAGGCTTCTGGGCCGATCTCGCGCGGAAAACGCTCGCATGGAAGAAGCCGTTTACGAAGGTGCTCGACGAAAGCAGGGCGCCGTTCTACACGTGGTTCGAGGACGGGCAGCTCAACGTCTCGTACAACTGCCTCGATCGCAATCTCGAGAACGGGAACGCCGACAAGGTCGCGATCATCTTCGAAGCCGACGACGGCGCGGTGATGCGCGTCACGTATCGCGACCTGCATGCGCGCGTGTGCCGATTCGCGAATGGCCTGCGCTCGCTCGGGGTCCGGAAGGGCGATCGCGTCGTCATCTACATGCCCATGTCGGTCGAGGGAATCGCCGCCATGCAGGCCTGCGCCCGCATTGGCGCGACACATTCGGTCGTGTTCGGCGGCTTCTCGGCGAAGTCGCTGCAGGAGCGGATCGTCGATGCCGGCGCTGTCGCGGTGATCACCGCCGACGAGCAGATGCGCGGCGGCAAGGCGCTGCCGCTCAAGGCGATCGTCGACGAGGCGCTCGGCATGGGCGGCTGCGATGCCGTGCGCCACGTGATCGTCTATCGCCGCAGCGGCGGCAACTGCGCGTTCGACAATCGCCGCGACGTCTGGATGCACGAGCTGACGGCGAAGCAGGCCGAGGCGTGCGAGCCCGAGTGGGTCGGCGCCGAGCATCCGCTGTTCATCCTTTACACGTCGGGATCGACCGGCAAGCCGAAGGGCGTGCAGCACAGTTCGGCCGGTTATCTGCTGTGGTGCGCGCTGACGATGGAGTGGGTGTTCGACCTCAAGCCGAACGATGTTTTCTGGTGCACGGCGGACATCGGCTGGGTCACCGGCCACAGTTACATCACGTACGGCCCGCTCGCCTGCGGTGCAACCGAGATCGTCTTCGAAGGCATTCCGACTTATCCCGACGCCGGACGCTTCTGGAAGCTGATCGCCGACCATCGCGTGAGCGTGTTCTACACGGCACCGACGGCGATCCGCTCGCTGATCAAGGCGAACAACGTCAATCCGTCGACGGCGCCTTCGAACTACGACCTGTCGAGCCTGCGCGTGCTCGGTTCGGTCGGCGAGCCGATCAATCCCGAAGCGTGGGTCTGGTACCACAAGAATGTTGGCCGCGAACGCTGCCCGGTCGTCGACACCTGGTGGCAAACGGAGACCGGCGGCCACATGATCTCGCCGTTGCCCGGCGCAACGCCGCTCGTGCCCGGCTCGTGCACGCTTGCATTGCCCGGCATCATGGCCGCGATCGTGGACGAGACCGCGCATGACGTCCCGAACGGGCAGGGCGGCATGCTCGTGATCAAGCGCCCGTGGCCGGCGATGATCCGCACGATCTGGGGCGACCCCGAGCGCTACGTCAAGTCGTACTTTCCCGAGGAGCTCGGCGGCAGAATCTACCTCGCCGGCGACGGCGCGGTGCGCGATGCGAAGACCGGCTATTTCACGATCATGGGCCGCATCGACGACGTGCTGAACGTGTCGGGCCACCGGATGGGCACGATGGAAATCGAGTCGGCACTCGTCGCCAATCCGATCGTGGCCGAGGCGGCGGTCGTCGCGCGCCCCGACGAGATGACCGGCGAGGCGATCTGCGCGTTCGTCGTGCTGAAGCGCACGCGACCCGGCGACGGCGAAGCGGCCGAAGTCGCGAAGCAGTTGCGCGACTGGGTGGGCAAGGAGATCGGGGCGATCGCGAAGCCGAAGGACATCCGCTTCGGCGACAACCTGCCGAAGACGCGCTCCGGCAAGATCATGCGGCGCCTGTTGCGTTCGCTCGCGAAGGGCGAGGAAATCACGCAGGACGTGTCGACGCTCGAGAATCCGGCGATCCTGGAGCAGTTAAGACAGTCGGTGTGAGCAGAGCAACCGCAAGCAGCATTTCCGATTGCTCCGCATGAGCGGTTCCGCCAAAGCCGTGTTCCTGAGTTATGCGTCGCAGGACGCGGAAGCCGCGCGGCATATCTGCGACGCGCTGCGCACGGTGAGCGTCGAGGTGTGGTTCGACCAGAGCGCGCTGCGTGGGGGCGACGCGTGGGATGCGTCGATCCGCCGCCAGATCAAGGACTGCGCGCTGTTCGTGCCGATCATCTCGGCCAACACGCAGGCGCGCGAAGAAGGTTACTTTCGTCGCGAATGGAACCTGGCGGTGAACCGCACGCTGGACATGGCCGATGGCAAAGCGTTCCTGCTTCCGGTGGTCATCGACGCGACGGTCGACATGAACGCCCGCGTGCCGGAGAAATTCCGCGACGTGCAGTGGACGCACCTGCCCGATAGCCGATCGTCGGCCGCGTTTGCCGAGCACGTGCGGCGCCTGCTGTCGGGCGGCGCTCTGCCTGCACCGGTTGCCCCAGCGCGCGCTGTTACGTCAACTGTAGCCACGGTTGCGGTCGCAGTTCCAAAGCACGAGCCGCCGTCGATCGCGGTGCTGCCCTTCGTCAACCGCAGCAGCAACGAAGAGGACGAGTACTTCTCGGACGGCCTCGCCGATGAGCTGTTGAACGTGCTCGCGAAGATCCACGGGTTGCGGGTGGCGGCACGCACCTCCGCATTTTCGTTCAAGGGCAGGCAGACCACGATCGCCGAGGTGGGTCGGACGCTCAACGTCGCGACCGTGCTCGAAGGCAGCGTGCGCAAAGCGGGTAGCCAGATGCGGATTTCAGTCCAGTTGGTAAACGTCGCCGACGGCTACCACCTGTGGTCGGAGACCTACGATCGGACCTTCGACGACATTTTCGCCGTGCAGGACGACATCGCGCGGTCGGTGGTGCAGGAACTGCGCACGAGGCTGCTCGGCGGAGCGACCGACCTCGGGGCCCGCCAGGAGGTGACCGCCCAGGTCGCGGCCGCGGCGAAGGGTCGGGCGACCGACCCCGAGGCGCATCGGCTCTTCCTGCAAGCACGTCACCTCGGCCAACGAAACAATCGCGACGACACGGCAGAGGCGATCGGCTACCTGAAGCAGGCACTGGAGCTGGATCCAGCGTTCGCGCTCGCCTGGGCCGAGTTGGGAAGTGCGTACGGGAGGGAGGCCGGTAGTGGCTGGGTCCCAGTAATCGAGGGGTACGGGCGGGCGCGTGAGGCGGTGGCGCGGGCGCTCGCACTGGAGCCGGACCTGGCCGAGGGACACGCGCGGCTGGGCCGGATCCAGATGAACCATGACTGGGACTGGCGTGGTGCAGAGACGTCCTACCGGCGGGCACTGGAGCTGGCCCCGGGCAATGTAATCGTACTTAACGGAGCCGGCGCGGTCGCCACGAACCAAGGCCGACTCGAAGAGGCGATCGGCCTCTATAGGCGTGCGACGGAGCTGGACCCGTTACGTGCCGACGTCTACTCCAACCTCGCGGCTACACTCGACGCGAGCGGTCGCCCCAGGGAGGCGGAGGCGGCATATCGCAAGGCGCTCGAACTCACGCCGCAACGCGCCGTCGTGCACGGAATGCTTTCGCTCAACCTGTTGGCGCAGGGCCGGGGCGACGAGGCGCTCGCTGAAGCGCTGCGCGAGCCGGAAGAATGGGCGCGCCTGTGGGTATTTGCGATCATTCATCATGCCGCTGGCCGCCGCGCTGAATCCGACGCTGCGCTCCAAGCGCTGATCGCCAAGCACCCCCAGGCGGCTTATCAGGTCGCGACGGTGTATGCCGCGCGCAACGAGCCGGAGCTCGCTTTCCAGTGGCTCGAGCAAGCGTATGACCAGCGCGATCCCGGAATCACGGAGATGAAAACCGAGCTGCCGCTCCGATCGCTCCACGCCGATCCCCGGTGGGAAGCATTTTTGCGCAAGATGGGGCTGGCGGACTGACGCGAAGCTTGCTGCCCGCACGGATCGCGGCGGTCAGGACGCCGGGTAACCGCGGCCCTGCGCGGCTCCTCTCCCGCTACGCTGCGGGTGGCGGCGCCGTGTCGGCGTACGACGCGCGCTTGCCGAGCTTCTCGGCAAGCCGCGCGAGATTCGGATACAGATCGCGCCAGTCGAGCTCGGCGTAGCGCAAATCGAGGTAGCCAAGCGCGCAGCCGGTTGCGATGTCGGCGAGCGAGTAGTTCTCGCCGTAGCACCACGCACGCTCGCCGATCTCGCGCGCGAGCTCGGCCACGCCTTCGTCGACCTTGCGCCGCTGGCGCGCGATCCAATCGCCGCTTTGCTGATTCGCCGGACGCCGCCGTTCGTTGACGATCAGCGCTGCAGCATCGCAGATGCCGTCGCCGAGCGCTTCCCATTTCTTCACCGCGATGCGCTGTCGCGCCGGCTCGGGAATGAGCCGCGACACCGGGCTCACGAGGTCGATGTATTCGACGATGACGCGCGAGTCGAACAGATGCGTGCCGTCGTCGAGGATCAGCACCGGCAGCTTGCCGAGCGGATTCCATGCGTGCAATGGGTTGTCGGCGGGCGCGCCCGACGAC
>JAICLP010000219.1 GCA_025925475.1 Burkholderiales bacterium
ACGATCAACGTCGGGTCGGCGATCAATGCGCGCGCGATCGCGACACGCTGCTGCTGGCCGCCGGAAAGCTCGTTCGGCTTGTGCGTCGCGCGATCGGAGAGTCCGACGAGCGCGAGCGCCGTCTCGACGCGTTCGCGCCGCTCGCGCCGCGACAGCGACGTGAGCTGCAACGGCAGCTCGACGTTACCGTACGCGGTCAGCACCGGCATCAGGTTGTAGAACTGGAAGATGAAGCCGACATGGGATGCGCGCCAGAGCGCGAGATCCGCGTCGGACAATTGCGCGATGTCGACGCCCGCGACGCGAATCTCGCCGGCCGACGGCTTGTCGATCCCGGCGATCAGGTTGAGCAGCGTCGACTTGCCGGAACCCGACGGTCCCATCAGCGCGATGTAATCCCCGGCGTTGACATCGAGATCGATCCCGACCAGCACCGGAATCACCTGGTCGCCGCGAATGTAATACTTCGACAGGTCGCGGATCGATACGAGCGGCATCTCCGCTGCGTCCGCAGCGGGGCGCGCCTCCTCGCTCCGCGCATCGTTCACGACGAGGGCGTCCGAACTCACTTCGCCGCGGTCTTGACGAGCGCGCCGCTTGCGAGCTTCGGCGACGGCTTGTCGACGACCTTCTCGCCGGTCTTCAAGTCGCCGCTGATCGCGACGGTGTCGCCGATGACCGTGCCCTTCGTCACCGGCACCGCGACCGCGCGTCCATCGCGAACCACGAAGACGACCCTCTTCCCGTTGCGTTCGACGATTGCGTCCTTCGCGACCGCCGTCAGCGGCTTCTGCTGCTCGGGCGTCACTTCCTGCGACAGGAAGCTCACCTTCGCGCTCATTTCCGGCAGCACGCGCGGATCGATCTTGTCGAACTGCACTTTCGTCATCACGGTCGCCTTCGCGCGATCGACGGTCGGCACCATGCGGTTGATGTGACCGCGAAAGCGCGTATCGGGCAGCGCGTCGAGCACGATCTCGGCCGGCTGCCCGACGTGCACCTTCGCAAGGCTCGCTTCGGATACGTCGGCCTCGACTTCGAGCGTGCTCATGTCGGCCATCGACACGACGGCGCCCTTGGAATCGGTCGCGTTCGAGAATGGCGTGACGAGATCGCCGACGTTCGCGCTCTTCGACAGGATCACGCCGTCGAACGGCGCGCGAATCTCGGTGTAGTCGACGGCCACCTGCGCGTTGCGCGCGTTCGCGATCGCGACGTTGAGATTCGCCTGCGCGCTCGCGACGCCTGCCTTGGCGCGATCGAGCCGGGCCTTCGCCGTGTCGAGTGCCGATTGGGAAATGAAGCCCTTGCCGACGAGTTCCTGGTTCCGGCCGAACTCGACCTGCGCGTTCTCGCGCTCGACCTCGGCCTGCCGGACGTTCGCGCGCGCGGCCCGCACCGCGGCTTCCGCGCTTTGCGACTGCGCGAGGACGTCACGGTCGTCGATGCGCGCGATGACGTCGCCGGCCTTGACGCGCGAGCCTTCGGCGACGCCGAGCCATTCGAGACGCCCGGTCGCCTTCGATGAAATCGCCGCCTTGCGCTGCGCGACGACGTAACCGGTCGCGTTCAGCACGACGTACCGCTGCGACGGATAGGTCGTGACGACGGGTGTCGTCTGCACGGTCTCCGGGTGCGGCTGCGCCAACTGCCACGCGGCGATGCCGATCACGAGCAGCGCGATCGCGGCAAGCCAGATCCATTTGCGGCGGCGGCGCCGGCGAATCGGCGCGAGGTCGCGGTCGATGCGAAGCTTCGAGAGGTCGGGTGGCGTCGCGGTCATGAAACGAAGTGCCGGCCTTATGGGCCGGCACGATTGATTTTACCCGCAGGCGCTTCGGCGTAACGCCGAAAGCCCCAGGCAGTTTCAGTGGCGCTCGACGCGCGCCGCGTCGGCAACCGGCCGGGCGACTTTTTTCGCGGGCGCCTTCGCCGAGGCGCGGCTCGAGCGGCCAAGCGACATCCAGACGACGACCCAGTAAGCCGCGAGGACGAGCAGCGGCAACAGCGCGGGACGCGACCGGTAACCGGTGAACGATGCGATCAAGCCGCCGAGACGTCCCGAGTCGTCGAGGATCCACGACGAATTCCACACCGGGTCGACGAGTGCCGGCACGATGTCGAGCGCGATCAGCTTCTCGATGCCGGAGACGAGGAGCGCGCCGGCGAGCAGCAGCAGCATGATTTCGCTCACGCGAAAGAACAGCCGCCACGACAGGATGCGCGAGCCCTGTTGCAGCAGCCAGAACGTCGCGAACGCGGCCGCGAGCCCGAGCACGAGGACGATCGGCAGATCGGCAATGCCGCTTTTGCCCGCGCCGATGCCGTAGAGGAACACGACGGTTTCCGCGGTTTCACGGCCCACCGCGAGCGCGACGACGACGAGCAATCCCCACCAGTTCGCGGCACTCGCGTTACGCGCCATGCTCGATTCGAGATCCTTCTTGAACGTGCGCCCGTGGCGACGCATCCAGAACACCATCTGCACGATCAATGCCGACGCCACCAGCATCATCGCGAGTTGGAAGTAATCGAGCGCGTTGCCCGACAGCGACGACATGATGCCGAGCATCACCAGCGCGAGCGTCAGCGCGAGCGCGGCGCCGACGGCAACGCCGCCCCACAGGTAGCGCATGCCGACCGCCGCGTCGGGACGCTGCCGCAGCCACGCATAGAGGATGCCCACCACCAGCATGGCTTCGGCCGATTCGCGCCAGACGATGAAAAGTGCGTTGCCCATGATTTCGACGATCGCTTATGTGATCCCCCACGCTCGCGGCTTTGCCGCTTCGCTGCCCCCCGAGGGGGTGCGATTCGCGCTTTGAGGCGGCTCAACAGCGCTCATTTCGCGACGAACTTGCCCTGCCCGGTCTTTTCGTGGAATTCGTCGAAGAAGCGGTACTCGCCGGCCTTCATCGCGTTGATCGTCAGCGTCACCTTGCCGCCCGGGGGAATCACCTTCTCCTGCTTGAGATCGCGGCTTTCGAATTCCATCGGCGTCTTGCCCTCGTTGCTCACTTCGAGCCGCACGCGCTTGCCCGCCGGCACCTCGATGACCGTGGGCGTGAAGACGCCGTCGCGCGCGACGAGCTTGAACGCAGGCTCGTCCGCTGCGAATGCCGGTGCCGCGAGCCACAGCGCCGCGAGCAGGATGCCGCGCAATGGGAACGCCTGATTCGATTTCAAGACCCCGCCTCCATCGACCGCGAAAGGGCAGCCGTTGCGGCGAGCATAGCAAAGACGAATGCGTATGTAAATAATAACAATTATCATTTGACATGGAAGCCGACGAGCGGCGCCGGTCGGCCCCTTTAGCGTCTTCGACCGCCCCTCAAAGCCCGCGATCGCCCTCGACCGCTCCTCCACGGCCCTCGCCCGCCGCGAACTGCCCTTAGCCCCCGTCGACCGGCGTCGGCGTCGCGGGCAACGGCGCCGTCCGCCGGCCCGGACCCAGCGCCTGCGATGCGATCAGACCGAGGCCGACGCCGATCAGGGCGATGCCGATCCATTCGTTCGCGGCGAGCCGTTCGCCGAAGATCGCCATCGACGCCAGCAGCGCCGTCACGGGCACGGCGAACATGTTGAGCGACGCCGTGCCCGCCGGCAGCCAGCGCAGGATCTCCATCCACAGGAGAAACCCGCCTGCAGTGGCAACGACGCCGACGAGGATCAGCAGCACGCCCTGGAGCACGCTCCATTGCGTCGCCGGCACGGCGAACGCCCAGGGCAGAAGCGTCAGCGGCAACACGCCGAGCAGCATCTGCCACGCAACGAAGCTCAGCATGTCGAAATCGCGATCGCGCTGGAAATATTTCATCGAGACGGTCCCTGCCGCCCACCCGAATCCCGACAGCACGGCCCACAGCTTCGGCGCCAGATCGCCGCGCCACGACCACGGCTGCACGACGAGCAGCAGCCCCGCGAACGCGAAGGCGATCGCCGCCGCCTGCAGGCCGCGCACGCGCTCGTGCAACACGGGCCAGGCGATCAGGATGGTCCAGAACGGCATCGTGTAGACGAGCACCGACGTACGACCCGCGCCGCCCAGCGCAACGGCCATCGTCGTCGCGCCGAAATTGAGCATCGTCTGGAAGAGCGCCGTGATCACGACGGCGCGCCAGCTATGCGGCCAGAAGCGACGCCGTCTCGCGATCAGCACGGCGAACAGCACGAGCGTCGCAAGCCACGTGCGCTGCACGTTGAACGCGAGCGGATGCGAATGCATCAGCGCCGCCTTCATCAAGACCCAGTTGAAGCCCCAGATCAGCGTCAGCAGCGCGAGCGCGACGTACGCCGCACGCCGCGAATGCACCCCAATCGTCACTGCTGCAGCAGGAACGGCTCGATCAGCTTCGCCACCTGTTCCGGCTGATCGTGGTGCAGCATGTGACCTGCATCGGAAACGGTGCCGAGCGTCGCGTCGGGGACGTGTGCGATGCGCCGGCGGACCTCGGCGAGCCCGTCGGCGCCGGCCTCGCCCTCCGGGTGGCTCGCGAGCCAGCGCGGGATCTCGGAATCCTCGGCAGCCACCCACAGCACCGGCGCGGTGATGTTGCGCCAGATCGCGTAGATCTCGTCCATCCGGTATACGTGCGGAAACGGCAGCTTGTGTCGCGGATCGGAAACGAGCTCGGCGCGTCCATCGGGAAACGACGCGGCCCAGCGCGCAGCGAGAAAGTCGGCCTTGTCGCGCGACAGTCGCGGATTCTTCGACTGCAGCTTGTCGGCGACCGCTCCGAGGCTTTCGTACGCCTTGAATCCCGGCGGATTGGCGATCGCGTCGAGCCACTTCGCGACCTTGCGCGGTGCGACCTCGGGAGGCTCGGCCGGAATGCCGAAGCCCTCGAGCGACACGATGCGCGCGACGCGCGAAGGCCGCACGCCGGCGTAACCCATCGCGATGTTGCCGCCGAGGCTGTGCCCGACGATGCGCGCCGGCGCATCACCGACGAAATGCGCGAGCAATGCCTCGAGATCGGCGAAATAGTCGTGGAACCAGTAGCCCTGCGGCTGCCACGCGGAGCGGCCGAAGCCGCGCAGGTCGGGCGCGATCACATGCCAGTCGTGCGCGAGCGCATCGACGAGAAACTGGAACGACGCCCCGACGTCCATCCAGCCGTGCAAAAGCACGAGCGCAGGCCACTGCGCCTCGCCCCACGTCTGCACGTGATGGCGCTCGCCGCGAATGTCGACGAAATGCGATGCCGGCTGCTTGATCGCTACTTCTTTCGGCAAAGCGCGAGTCCGTCCTGCCAGCCCATCCGGTAGTTGGGATCGCCGGTGAAGCGCTCCGCGTCCTTGCGCTCGGGTCCCGTGACGCTCGCGCAACCGTCGGCGTAACCCTGGCGATACGGCAGCGGGAATCCCGACAGGTTGACCGATGGCGGAGGTGGCTCAACGGTGCGCGGCAGCGGCGGCGCCGACGGAGTCGGCGGATATGCAGGCCCCGAAGGCGCCGTCGCGCAACCGCCGACGACGATCGCGATGCCGATCGCGCCGAGCGTCGCACGCATGTCGAACCGTTGCGAAAGCGGATGCAATGGATGCCCTGTCTGCAAGAGCCGAGCGACGATATTGGCGGAGTAAAATTCTATCATCGTCCTTTTGCACGCTCATGTCGGCACCCGGCTTCGTTCACCTGCGCCTGCACAGCGAGTATTCGGTCGCCGA
>JAICLP010000448.1 GCA_025925475.1 Burkholderiales bacterium
TACCACTCGAGGATCTCGAAGCTGTCGGACACGCTGTAGAGGTAGATCAGCGCAACCAGCATCAGCAGCGAGCCGAAGATCGTGTACAGGAAGAACTTGAGCGCAGCGTAGACGCGGTTCGGCCCGCCCCACACGCCGATGATCAGGTACATCGGGATCAGCATCGCCTCGAACACGAGGTAGAACAGGATCCCGTCCAGCGCCACGAAAACGGCGTTCATCAGGCCGGACATGATCAGGAACGCGGCCATGTATTGCGCGACGCGCACCTGGATCACTTCCCAGCCGGCCCATACGACGAGGATCGTCACGAAGCTGTTCAACAGCACGAACAGCACCGAGATGCCGTCGACGCCGAGGTGGTAGTGGATGTCGAAGCGCGGGATCCAGTTGGCGAACTCGACGAACTGCATCGCCGACGTCGTGGTGTCGAAGTGCAGGTACAGCGGGATCGTGACGGCGAAGCCCGCGATCGCGCCGACCAGCGCGACCCAGCGCGCGAAGCTCGCGTCGCGGTCGCGCGGGAAGAAGAGCACGACGACGCCGGCGACGATCGGGACCCAGATCGCGAGCGACAGATACGGAGGCATTACCTCACGCCCCACCAATACAGCAGCACGAATACCCCGACGATCATCACGAACGCATAGTGGTAGACGTAGCCGGACTGGATGCGCCGGATCTCGCGCGAGAAGAACCCGATGAGCGCCGCCGAGCCGTTGACCATGATGCCGTCGATGATCGTGCGGTCGCCGACGTGCGAGGCGAAGCGGCCGATCGCGCGCGTGCCGCCTGCGAAGAACCAGTCGTTGAACCGATCGGCGTAGTACTTGTTGTCGAGCAGCGTGTAGATCGCGCGGAAGCGGTCGACGACCTTGCCCGGCATCGCCGGGTTGATCAGGTAGAAGTAGACCGCGGTCGCAATGCCGGCCACGGCGAGCCAGAACGTCGGCGACACGAGCCCGTGCAGGACGAACGGCACGGCGCCGTGCCACTCGTGCGCGAGTTCGGCCATGACGGCGTGCGATTCGTGCACGACGATCGAATCGCCGAACCAGTTGCCGAAGAGCATCGGCTCGATGTACGCCCAGCCGGCGTAGATCGACGGGATCGCGAGCAGGATCAGCGGCACGGTGATGACCCACGGCGATTCCTTCGGCGGCCCGCCGACGTGCCCATGCGGATCCGGTTCCTCGGCGCTTTCATGTCCTTCGTCGTGCGACGCGGTCGTCCGGTCGACGCGCTCGGCCTGCTCCACCGCGGCATGCCCATGGAAACGCTCGGGACCGTGGAACGCGAGGAAGAGCATCCGGAACGAATAGAACGCGGTGACGAAGACGCCGCCGAGCACCGCGACGTAGGCGAACGTGTGCCCGGGAATGTGCGAAAGCGACACCGCCTCGATGATCGAATCCTTCGAGAAGAAGCCGGCGAACGGCGGAATGCCGGCGAGCGCGAGCGAGCCGATCACCGCGGTGACGTAGGTGATCGGCATGTACTTGCGAAGGCCGCCCATGCGCCGCAGGTCCTGCTCGTGATGGAGCGCGACGATCACCGAGCCCGCGGCGAGAAACAGCAGCGCCTTGA
>JAICLP010000317.1 GCA_025925475.1 Burkholderiales bacterium
CGCGCGGCTTCTTTCGAAGCGCCTGACGCAAAACGGGATCGCGCACGTCTACGAGGAATTCGACGACAATCACTCGTCGATCGACTACCGGATGGACGTGAGCCTTCCGTTTCTCTATCGCGCATTGAAGCCGTAGCACGGGCGGCCAAAGGGGAGAAGGCGATGCGGTGGGGCGATTACCGGCGCAGCGACAACGTCGAGGACCGGACGGAGGGCGCGCCCGAGGGCAGCGGCGGCGGCGGCGGATTGCCGTTCGGCGGGCTGCACATCGGCGGCGGCGCGCTGATCATCCTCGTCATCGTCGGAATGCTCTTCGGCATCAACCCGCTCGACATGCTGGGTTTGCTGTCGGGCGGCGGGGGCAGCGTGCAGCAGCAACAGACCGCGCCGCCGGCCCACGCACCGCAGAACGCCTCCGGCTCGTCGACGGCCGCGGTCAACAAGGATTTTTCGCGTGCAGTGCTCGGCGACACCGAGGACGTATGGGGCGCGATCTTCAAGCAGACGGGCTCACGTTACGTGCCGCCGGAGCTCGTACTCTATCGCGGGGAGACGAAATCCGCGTGCGGGCGCGCCGTCGCGGCGGTCGGCCCGTTCTACTGCCCCGGCGATCACAAGCTCTATCTCGATACGTCGTTCTTCAACGAGCTCGCGACGCGCTTCGGCGCACCGGGCCAGTTCGCGCAGGCGTACGTGATCGCGCATGAAGTCGGGCACCACGTTCAGGATCTGCTCGGCACGATGCAGAAGGTGCAGGCGCAAATGGAGCGCAGCGACGAGCGCACGGCGAACGCGCTGTCGGTGCGACTCGAGCTGCAGGCCGATTGCTACGCCGGCGTCTGGGGCTTCTATTCGGTCAAGCGCGGCATCATCAACACGGACGACGTCGACAGCGGGCTGCGCGCCGCCGCTGCCGTCGGCGACGACCGGATCCAGAAGCGCACGCAAGGCTACGTAGTGCCCGACTCGTTCACGCACGGCACGTCGGAGGAGCGCGCGCGCTGGTTCAAGACCGGATTGCAGTCGGGCGACCTGCGCGATTGCAACACGTTCGCTGCCCGCTGACGGCCTGCTCGCTCCCGCTTGCCGGCGCCGCCGGCCCTGCTCTATGATCGACGGCGAAGGAGGGGCACGTCATGAAGACCCTGGTTGCGTTGTCGATCATCGTTGTCGCGGCCGTTCTTTCGGCGTGTGCGCCGGTCGAATATACGAAGGCGGACGTCGATGGCCGGATCGTCTGCAATTCCGACCGGATGGATCAAATCGAGCGTGCAGCGCGGCGCGAGAACAAGGAAGTGCACTGGGTCAACTGCCCGCTCGCGACGTTGCGCGTCGTCTCGTAGCGCAACGGAGGTAGTCGCGTGCCCGCGGACGATGCGGTCGGCGCCCGCGCCGTTTTGACGTGCCCCGGCTGCAGCGCCGCAATGCGCGGCGTCACGCTCGCGCGCGAGCCGATGACGCCGCTGTTGGTCGACGTGTGCGACGACTGCCAGGCGCTGTGGCTCGATGCGAACGAAAGCCAGCAGCTCACGCCCGGCGCGGTCATTGCGCTCTTTCGGGCGATCGCCGCATCGGAGCCGAAGGAGCGCGCCGCGTACCGGGCTTTGCTGCCGTGTCCGCGCTGCACGACCGCGCTTTCGCTCACGCAGGACATCCAGCATTCGACGCGATTCACGTATTACCGTTGTCGCTATGGACATGGCCGCTTCACGCCGTACGTCCAGTTCCTGCGCGAGAAGAACTTCATTCGCACGCTCGACGCGCAGGAGCTTGCCCGCCTGCGCGCCGTCGTTTCCACCGTGCGCTGCGTGAGCTGCGGTGGCCCCGTTCCGCTCGACCGCAACGCCGTTTGCCCTTATTGCGGCGCGCCGGTGATGCTGCTCGATCCGGAGGCAGTCAAGAAAGCGCTCGATCACCTCGAGGCGGCCGAAGACCGGCGAACGGCGACGCCACCGATGTCGGGCGATGCCGTGATCGCGATCGCCACCGTGGAGCGCGAGCTCGAGAAGAATCGTCGCGAATACGAAAGCGAGCACGGCATCGATCTCGTCGCGCTCGGCATGCGCGCGCTGCGCTCGCTGCTCTGACGCGCGAGGCGCGAGGGTAGAATCGCGCACGCGCCTTTGGAATCGCGCCCATAAAAGGAGGAGATAGTCATGATTCACCGCGTCGTCCCGGCCATTGCCGCCGTCGCCTTCACCGCCGTCGCCGCATCGGCGATGGCGCAAACCACCGCCCCGGCGGCCCCCGCCGCCTCGACCGCGTCGCCGGCCGCCGTACCCAAGCCCGAATGCGGCGCGAAACCCGGCGAGTATCCGGGCAATCTCGCAAGCGAGAACGTGAGGCGCGCATGGCAGAAGGATTTTGTCGCCTACATCGACTGCCTGAAGAAGTTCGTCGAGGAGCAGCAGGCGCTCGCCGAGCCGCACGTGAAGGCGTCGAATGCCGCCATCAGCGAGTACAACGAGAGCGTCAAGTCCTATAACGATCAGATCCAGAAAGCCAAGGGCGGCTGACGGAGCGTCGCATGCCGTCGCGATTTCCCGTCGTTGCCCTTCTCGCGCTTGCAGCGCTCGGTGGGTGCGAGACCGGCCCCACGCAGGAAGAGCTCGAGGCCGCCAAGCACACGGTCGACTGCGAGCGGCCGGGCGAGCATTTCGTGATTCGCTTCGACGAGGGCGAGGCGCGGATCCTGATGCCCGATGGAACGCGTGTCGTGCTCTACCAGGTGCCGATGGGCTCCGGCATTCGCTATCTGAACGGCCAGATGGAACTGCGCGGCAAGGGCATGGACCTCGAGCTGATCCGCGACCAGCAGCTCGTGCACATCAGCTGCAAGCCGTTCGAGATCCCCAAGAAGAAGTGACGAGAAGCGGGATCAGTGCCGCGCGGCGCGAAGCGCGGGGTCGATGTCGATGTACGGCCACCACTGCGACCGGATCGGATGCGGCACGTACGTGCCGATCCACGGATGGCGCAGGCTGTCCTCCAGCAGGTGATACGTCATGCGCCACGGCGCATACGCGATGACGAGCTTCGTCATTCGGTCGAAGAGCTTCGTGCGCTCGGGTGAGTCGGGGAGCGTGCGCGCCTGTTCGTAGAGCTTGTTGAATGCGGGCAGATCGAAGCGCGCATTGTTCTCGGGTCCCGACGGCCCGTAGAGGAGCTGCATGAAATTCTCGGCGTCGGGATAGTCGGCGTTCCAGCCGTCGCTTCGCATCGGTATCTTGCCCTGCCGCGCCATCTTGCGCAGTTCCGCCGTGCGATCCTTCCTGACGACGATGCGGATGCCGATCGCATCCATGTTCTTCTTCCACAACTCGTCGCGCTCGCGGTCCACTGAAGTCGGCGTCGACCAGCGCTCGATCGTCAGCGGCTTGCCGTCCGGCATCTCGCGGTAGCCGTCGCCGTCGCGATCCTTGTAGCCGAAGCGATCGAGGAGCGCGCGCGCAAGCGCCGGATCGTAGAGCTGCGCGTCGGTCTTCAGATTCGGATCGTAGCCGGCGATGTCGGGCGGGATCGGTCCGTTCGCCGGCACCGCGCGGCCTTTCAGCAGAACGCGGATGAATTCGGCGTTGTCGTACGCCATTCCGATCGCGCGCCGCAGTGCGATCTTCGCAAGCGAATAGCCGCCGACGACCGGGTCCAGCATGTTGAAGTAGACCCACCAGCTATTCGGCCGCAGCAGCACGTCGTGCACGACGCCGCGGTCGGCGAGCCACGGCAGCAGCTTGCCGTTCTCGTCGAGCGCCTGCGCGGTGAATTCGGGAGGCACG
>JAICLP010000411.1 GCA_025925475.1 Burkholderiales bacterium
CGAAAAGAAAGGCACCTTCGCTTCGCCGGCGATCGCCTTCGCGAGCAGCGTCTTGCCGGTGCCGGGCGAGCCGACCATCAGGACGCCGCGCGGAATGCGGCCGCCGAGCTTCTGGAACTTGGACGGGTCGCGCAGGAATTCGACGAGCTCGCCCACTTCCTCCTTCGCCTCGTCGCAACCCGCCACGTCAGCGAACGTGATCGTGTTGTTCGACTCGTCGAGCATGCGCGCCTTGCTCTTGCCGAAGGAAAACGCCCCGCCGCGCCCGCCGCCCTGCATCTGGCGCATGAAGAAGATCCAGACGCCGATCAAGAGCAGCATCGGGAACCACGAGATGAAGATCTGCGCGAGGAAACTCTGCTCTTCCTCCGGCCGCGCCTCGACCTTGACGCCGTCCTTGACGAGGTCGCCGACCATCCAGATGTCCCCCGGGCTGTAAGTGACGTAGCGCTTCTTGTCGTTCGACACCCACTTGATCGTGCGGCCTTCGACGACGGCCGACTCGACGCGGCCGCTGCGCGCCTGCTCCATGAAATCGGAATAGGCGATCGTGTCCTTCGTCGTCTGCCGCGAGTCGAACTGCTTGACGACGGTCAGCACGACGAGCCCGATCACGAGCCAGATTCCGATGTTCTTCAGCAAATTGTTCAAGCAATGCTCCTTGCAAGCGGGCGCGTGCCACGCGCCCGACCGGCGATGCCGGCACCACCCCATTCTACCTTCGAATCGGCACCCGGCCGCCGCATTCGTCGGCGAAAGCGTGTCGAAGTGCGTCGCGTCGCGCATTTCCGCCGCTTGTCGCCCGAAAACGACGCTTCAGCCAGCTTCGCGAAAGCCTTTCCCCACCAGATAATGTTCCCGACTGCGATCCCGGGACGCCTTCGGTTTGCGCAGATAAGCGTGCCTGAAATGCCCGCGTACCTCGCGCTGAAAGGCGTCGAGGCCTGTACCCTGGAACACCTTGACCGCGAGATCGCCGCCGGGTTGCAGGTGGAGGCGCGCAAATTCCAATGCAAGCTCGGCGAGCGCAACGCTTCTCGCCTGGTCGACGACATCGATGCCGGAAAGATTGGGCGACATGTCGGAGAGCACAAGATCGGCCTTCGCAGCGCCAAGAGCCTTTTCGACCGCGGCGATCCCTTCTGCGCTTTCGAAATCGGTTTCAATGAAGGCAACGCCGGGAATCGGCTCCATCGGCAGCAGGTCGATCGCGACGATGCGCGCTTTCGGACCTAACTCTTTGCGCAGGACCTGCGACCAGCTTCCCGGCGCGGCGCCGAGATCGACGACGGTCATTCCCGGGCGGAACAGCGCGTCGCGCTCGGCCAGCTCGAGCAGCTTGAACGCGGCGCGCGAGCGGTAGCCGAGTCGCGTCGCTTCGCGCACATAAGGATCGGTCAGGTGCTCGTGCATCCACGCCTTGCCGAAACGATGCTTTTTGCGCGACGGATTGAGCGGGGAGGTCATGGAGAGCGCGTTCCGGCCACTATAATCGACCGATGGAGCCGTTGCTGCCCGCTTTCCGGCGCGAATTGCGCGCGCGCGCACATCACCTGCATCCGGTCGTGTCGATCGGCCACCACGGGCTGACATCGTCGGTGCTGCACGAGACCGACGTTGCGTTGAGCGCGCACGAGCTCGTCAAGGTGCGCGTGCTCGCCGACGACCGCGACGAGCGCGAGGCGCTGCTCACGCGCATCTGCGCCGCGCTCGACTGCGCGCCGGTGCAGCAGATCGGCAAGCTTCTGGTGCTCTGGCGTCCGCGGCCGAAGGACGAGGAGGCCGCGAAGGAAAAGCGTTCGCCGCGGCCGCGCAAGACTGCGCGAACACCTCCTGCACCACCGCCGACGAGAAGGCGCTCCGTGGCCGGCAAGGCACCTTCCGGCGTCCCGCGCGCAGCGCTTCCGCGCCGGCGTCGCGGACCCGGCTGACGACGCGTCAGATCTTCCCGGAGACCCGCGTCCAGGTCTGCCGCAGATGGCGGGTGACGATGGCGGCGAGCGCGCTCTCGTCGCGCGCCTCGAGCGCGGCGATCATCGCCTCGTGCTCGGCGACCGCGGCCGCCCACTTGTCCGGCTCCTCGTTGCCGATGAAGCGAATGCGCTTCATCCGCGCCTGGATCGTGGCGTGCATCGTCGCGAGCAGCGCATTGCCGGAAGCCTCGGCAATGCCGGTGTGAATCGCCTGGTTGCGCCAGTAGTACTCGAGGCGGTTTCCCGCACGGTAGTACCCCATCATCTCCTCGTGAACGCTGCGCAGGCGCTCGAGCTGCGCGACCGAGGCGTTCCTGCACGCGAGCTGCGCCGCGAGCGTCTCGAG
>JAICLP010000144.1 GCA_025925475.1 Burkholderiales bacterium
CCGGCTACATCCTTCATCACGATCTCGTCGTGATGCGACGACCATGAACATGCCGCAGGATCGAGAGCTGCTCGACGATCAGATCGCGTATTACCGCGCGCGCGCACCGGAATACGACGCGTGGTGGTTCCGCACCGGCCGGTTCGACCGCGGCGCGGAGAACAACGCAGCCTGGAATGCCGATGTCGCGCACGTCGAGCGTGCCGTTGTCGACATGCTCGCGAAGACGCGGCCTTCGCGCGTCCTCGAGCTTGCCTGCGGCACCGGCCTTTTCACGCGGCACCTCGCCCCGCGCGTCGAGCACGTCACCGCCGTCGATGCGTCACCGGAGGTGATCGCGATCAATCGCGGCCGCGTCGGCGCGTCGAACGTCGACTACGTGCAGGCGGACCTGTTCGATTTCGAGCCGAACGCGCGGTACGACCTCGTGTTCATGGGCTTCTGGCTGTCGCACGTGCCGCACGCGCGGTTCGATGCGTTCTGGGCGATGGTGCGCCGCGCACTGCAACCGCAGGCTTTCGCCTGGGTCGTCGATTCGGCGCACGACCCGACGTCGCACGCGGTCGACCATCAGACGCCCGATCGACACGCGGGCATCGCGACGCGCCGTCTCGACGACGGGCGCGAATTCCGCATCGTCAAGGTTTTCTGGGAGCCCGCGACGCTGGCGACGCGCCTGCGGGCATGCGGCTTCGATGCGCAGCTCGCGCAGACGAAGCGCTACTTCATTTACGGCGGCGCGACGCCTACTTGAGCGAGTAGTAGACGTACCCCTTCTGCGGCACGCGTCCGGCGTTCATCTCGCGCTGCGCCTCGACATCGGACGGCAGCTTGTCCCACCAGATCTTGCGGCCGACGCGCTGCGAGGTCTCGATCTCGGGCTTCTTCTCGAGAAGGTCGCGGATGAAGCGCGTATGGTCGGAAACGTAGTGGCGAGCAGGGAGGAGCGGCATCGTCGGTAACGGTTGGACCTCGCCGTCATTTTATCATCGGCGCATCGCTCCCGCGACGATGCGGAACAGGAACAGGCGGCACTCGATTGCACCGTTCCACAACGGAATGCGCCGCTCGGGCTTGAGCCCCATCAGCTTCGCGAGCCGCAGGTCGCCCGTGAAAAAGCCGGCCGTCCAGCCGGTGAAATGGCGCTTCAGCGCATCGCCGAGCTTCGGGTAAAGCGCCGCCAGTTGCTCGGCGTCCGCGAGACGAACGCCGTACGGAGGATTGGCGAGCAGCAGGCCCTCGCGTGCGGGTGCGGAACGCGCCAGCGCGTCGGCCGCTTCGACGCGAACGAAGCCATCGACATTCGCGGCGCGAAGCGTTGATGCCGTGCGCGCAATGGCAGCAGGCGCGATGTCGCTTGCGAAGAGCGAAATCGCGTCCGGCGCTGCGCGGACGCGATCGCGCGCGCGCTGCCTGATCCGTTGCCACGTCGGCCCGTCGTACCATGCGAGCTTCTGGAATCCGAACGTACGCGAGAGCCCGGGCGCGCGGTCGGCGGCGATCTGCGCCGCCTCGGCGACGATCGTGCCGCTGCCGCACATCGGATCGAGCAACGGGCGGGCGGAGTGCCACTGCGCGAGCGCCAGCAGGCCCGCCGCGAGGTTCTCGCGCAGCGGTGCATCCTCGGCGTCGCGGCGATACCCGCGCTTGAAGAGCGGCTCGCCGGACGTATCGAGGTAGATCGTCGCGTCGCGCTCGGTCAGGTACGCATGCACGCGGACGTCGGGCGTGCGCTTGTCGATCGACGGTCGCGTGCCACATGCGTCGCGAAAGCGGTCGCAGATCGCGTCCTTGGTCCGCAGCGTTGCGAACTCGAGGCTTGCAAGCGGTGACCGCGTCGCTGAAATGTCGACGCGCAGCGTGCGCTCGGCCTTGAAGTAGCGCGGCCAGTCGATGCCGTGCACGAACGCATACAGATCGCGCTCATTGCGATATCCGGCGCTTCCGACGCGCCAGAGGATGCGGCTCGCGATCCGCGATTCGAGGTTCACGTGATAGGAGAGATCGATGCCGCCTTCGAAGGCGACGCCGCCTTCGCCGGGAACGATGCCGGTGGCACGGAGCGCCGCGAGCTCGGTGGCGAGTGCCGCTTCCAGACCGCGCGGGCACGGCGCGAAAAACCGCTCGCTCATCGAGCTGCCGCTAGAAGGGCTTGGCGACGACGAGCCAGACGATCGCGAGCAGCAGCGGAAGCGCCGGGATCTCGTTCAGCCATCGATAGAACACGTGGCCGTGGCGATTGCGATCGCCCGCGAAGGCGCGTCGAAGCATGTCGAGGTAGACATGCAGCGCGATCAGCACGAGCACGAGCGCCATCTTGGCGTGCAGCCATCCGCCGCCGATGCCGAAGCCAAGCCAGAGCCACAGTCCGAATGCGATCGTCAGCACGGCCGCCGGCGTCATGATGCCGAAATAGAGCTTGCGCTCCATCAGCTTGAAGCGATCGATCCCGATGCGGTCGTCGGCGGGCGTCATCGCGTGATAGACGAAAAGCCGCGGCAGGTAGAAAAGGCCCGCGAACCACGTGACCATGAACACGATGTGCAGCGTCTTGACGATCGCGTACATCGGTCAGCGAACCTGTCTCATGCGCGCTCGACGATCACCGCGGTCCCGTAGCAGAGTACCTCGGTGACGCCGTTCAGCACCTCGGTCGCGTCGTAGCGAACCCCGATCACGGCGTTGGCTCCCTGTTGCTCGGCGTGCGCGAGCATCAGGTCGAAGGCTTCCGCCCGCGTCTTCTCACAGAGGCTCGTGAAGAGCGAGATGTTGCCGCCGACCAGCGTCTGCAACGCGCCGCCGACGGTGCCGACGATCGAGCGCGAGCGCACCATGATGCCGCGCACGACGCCGACGTTGCGAACGATCCGGTAGCCGTCGAGGGTGAAGCCGGTCGTCGTCATCGCGTGGTCCATGCGTCCTCCTCCCGTAGCGTCACTTGAGCAGTCGCCGCCTAGTCAGCATCAGCGCGGCGTAATAGGCGACGAGCGCGTACGCGGCGATCACCGCGACGTGCACGCCGATGTCGTCCGGCACCCGATCGAGCATCAACGGACGCGCGAGGTCGATCGCGTGCTTGAGCGGCAGCACGGAGGCGACGTGCGCAAGCCACGCCGGCATCTGATTGACCGGGAAGTAGACGCCGGAGAAGAGCAGCATCGGCGTCAGCACCAGCGTGAAGAAATAGGTGAAGAAGTCGTAGCCCGGCGCGAGCGAATTCATCACGAGGCCGAACGCGCCGAAGCAAAGACCGACGAGAAATCCGAGCGGCAGCACCCACAGCGCGAGCCACGTGTGTCCAAAGCCGAGCGCCTCGATCACGATCAGGATCGCAGCCGTCGACATCACCGCCTTCGTCGCGCACCAGACCCATTCGGCGAGCACGACGTCGTCGAGGGCGATCGGCGCATTGATGATCGCTTCCCACGTCCGCTGCACGTGCATCCGCGAGAACGCCGAGTACATGCCTTCGAAGCTCGACGTGAACATCGCGCTCTGGCACACCATGCCGGTGCCGATGAACACGACGTACGACATGCCGTCGACCTTGCCGACCATCGCGCCGATGCCGTAGCCGAGTGCGAGCATGTAGAGCAGCGGATCGGCGATGTTGCCGAGCACGCTCGCAATCGCGAGCTTGCGCCAGACGAGCAGGTTTCGCCGCCATACGGGGACGAAGCGCGTCGAGAAGCGCGGCAGCCGGACGATCGAAGCGGTGTTCATCGCGTGCGGCTCCTAGTCGCGCAGCTCGCGGCCCGTCAGCTTGATGAAGAGGTCCTCGAGATTCGCCGGCCGATGCAGATAGCGCACACCGGCGTGCGTCGCCAGATCGGCGAGCAGCGGCGCCGCGTCGTCCGCATAGCAGAAGGCCGTTTCACCGGCGAGTTCCAGGCGCTTCGCGAGGGAGCGCCCGCGCGTTTCCGCCCATGTCTTGGCCGCCTCGCCGTACACCTCGACGACTTCGGGCTCGACGTGCCGCGCGAGGAGCGCCCGCGGGGCATCGCACGCGATCATCGTGCCGTGATCGATCACCGCAAGACGCGTCGACAATCGCTCGGCCTCGTCCATGAAGTGCGTCGTCAGCAGGATCGTCTTGCCCTGGTTCAGCAGTTGCCGCAACCCGTCCCAGATCAGGTGCCGCGCCTGCGGATCGAGGCCGGTCGTCGGCTCGTCGAGGATCAGCAGGTCGGGATCGTTGACGAGTGCGCGCGCGAGCGTCAGCCGGCGCTTCATGCCGCCCGACAGCGTGCGGATCGACGTCTGCGCCTTGCCGGAGAGGCCCGCGAATTCGAGCAGCTGCGGGATGCGCGCGTCGAGGTCGCTCCGCGGGAGCCGGAAGTAGCCGCCGTAGATCAGCAGGTTCTCGCGAACGGTGAAGTCGGGATCGAGGTTGTCCATCTGCGGCACGACGCCGACGCGGATGCGCGCTTCACGCGCGGCCTTCGGCACCGGCTCGCCGACGAGCTCGATCGTGCCGCCGTCGGGATCGATGAGGCCGAGGCAGCAGCGCAGCGTCGTCGTCTTGCCTGCACCGTTCGGTCCGAGCAGCGCGAAGCACTCGCCGCGGTGGATCGCGAACGAGAGGCCGCGCACCACCTCCTGGTCGCCATAGCGCTTGCGCAGGCGGTCGACGCGCAGGATCGGCGGCGTCGATTTCTCGCTGCGCGGCGGCGTCAATGCGGCTTCGGCAATCGCGGCCCCGTTCATCGCGCCTCGTCCTTTGGCCACAAGGCGGTCACCGTCCGCTGAAGCTGCGGCAGGCGGCCGTGAAAAAAATGGCCGCAACCGGGAAACACGACGATCGGCAACTCTTGCGGGCGCGCCCACGCGAACACGTCGGCAAGCGGCACGACGTCGTCCTCTTCGCCGTGAATCACGATCGTGTCGGGCGCGACGTTCGCCACCGGAAAGCGCTTGACCGCTGCGGCCACGAGCACGAGGCGCTCGGCGCGAACGCGCTCCGCGACGCGCGTCTGCACGTACGAGCCGAACGAGAAGCCCGCGAGCGCGACCGGCAGCGACTCGCCGAAGCGCGCGCGCGCATCGGCAAGCACCGCGAGCGCATCGTCGGTCTCGCCGATGCCTTCGTCGAACGTGCCAACCGACTGTCCGACGCCGCGAAAGTTGAAGCGCACCGCCGCGTAGTTCAGTGCGAAGAACGTCTTCGCCAGCGTCTGCACGACCTTGTTGTCGAGCGTTCCTCCCTGCAGCGGATGCGGGTGGCAGACGAGCGCAATGCCGCGCGGCGCCGGTCCCGGCACGTTGCGAACGACTTCGATTGCGCCGACGGGCCCGTGGACCGTCAGCCGCTCCGTGGTGCGCGGCGTCATGGACGACAGGTTAACGTATCAGGCGGGATCGGCCGGCTTGCCCCATGCGGGACGCCCCGCGAGAACGAAGAGCCAGATCGCCGTCAGCACCGGCCAGAGAAGGAGCGCCGTGCGCGTGAGTCCGTTGTAGTTCAGCAGCTGTCCGTAATGCCAGTCGAAGAGCGCCGCCGGCACGTTGCCGGAGAGCGCCTCGGGCGCGAGCACCGGCGTGCCGAGCGCCGAGAGCAGCGCGATCGCGCAGACGGCAACCTGCACCGGCCGCGGCATTGCGATCGCGATGCGCAGGAGGATCGCACCGACGCCGATGCCGGCGAGCGCGGCGGGCTTGATCCACGTCTGCCAGACGGTCGGCTTCAGCATCAGGAGCGCCGCGAACGCCTTCAGCACGAGCGCACCGGCGATCATCGCGACGATGATCATTCCCGCATTGCGCCGCCGCGTCAGCAGCAGCGCGACGAAAAGTCCGACGCCGACGACCTGGAACGCGCTCGCCGCCGCCTGCACGACCGATTCGGCGCTGTCGTGCGGCACGGCTGTCGTGACGACCGCCGTGCCGACGGTCATCACCGAATCGGTGTCGAACGCCATCGCGAACAGCGGGATGCCCGGATTCATCTGCGCGACGAGCCACCACAGCAGCAGGCCGACGCCGATGTCGCCGACATGGCCGGGCAGGAACAGCCGTCCGCGCGCGCGGTAGATCACGCGGCGCGCGTAGCTGCTGCGCGCGATCAGCGTCGCGAGGACCGCGCCGAGCAACGCGCCCAGACTGTTCGTCACGAGATCGTTGAGGCTCGCGACGCGCGGCGGAATGTACATCTGCAGCGACTCCATCGCAAACGACATCGCGGCGCCGATGGCGACGCCCCAGGCGATCCTGCGTAGCGGCGCCGCGCCACGGTGCAGCAGCGCGACGAAGAGCCCGAACGGCACGTACGCGAGGACGTTCACCATCACGTCGGTGCGCACCCACCGCGCCGGCGGCGCGAACAAAAAGAACGGCGTGCCGGGCGGCGGCGGCAGCCACGGCGAGAACGGCTCGAGCGATGCATAGACGATCGCGAAGCCGTAGAGCATCGCGAGCACGTGCGGCAGCCGCGTCGGGGTCAGAGACGCATTTCGCTTCGCAGGCATGCGATTGACGTCGATTCTTGACAAATGCGTCTGCGACCCCGATCAGGTTTACCTGCTTGCCTTGATCTCCGTCCACAGCTTGTTGCGAAGGCGACGCTGCGCGATCGTCAGGTCCTTCAATTGCTCGAGCTTCTTCGCGATCTCGGGCGGCGGAAACACGGCCGGCAGCTTCAGGAGCTCGGGCTTGATGTAGCGCATCGCGTCCGTGTTGGGATTGCCCGATCCGATCAGGTTCGTGAGGTCGGCCGAGTTGCGGCCGTCGAGCATGAAGTTGATGAACTTGAGCGCGAGATCGGGCCGCGGCGCGTTCTTGTCGATCACCATGTTGTCGACGGCGAGCACCGCGCCTTCCTTCGGCACGCCCTGCAGGATGTGGAACGGGCGGCCGGCCGCCTGCGCGTCCTGGTTCGCCTGGAAGATGTCGTTCGAATAGCCGTGGACGAGCCAGATGTTGCCGACCGTCAGCTCCTTGATGTACGACTGCGCGTTGAACGCGGCCCAGTACGGCTTCGCCTTCTTGATCACCGCCGTCGCCTCGTTCCAGTGCTTCGGGTCGACGTCGTTCGCCGAGTAGCCGAGATACTTGAGCGCGGCGGCGAAAAGCTCGTTCGCGCTGTCGAGCACGGTCACGCGGCCCTTCACCTTCGCGAGATACCTGGGATCGAAGATCACCGCCCACGTGTCGGTCGGCAAGCCGAGCTCCTTCATCTTGACGTCGTTGTAACCGATGATCGTCGTCGACATCGCATACGGCACCGAGTAGCGGTTGCCGGGATCGAATGGCGTGTCGAGATAGGTGGGATCGACGTTCTTGATGTTCGGCAACGCCGTCTTGTCGAGCGGCTTCAGCTGCCCGCCGCGGATCAGCGCCTGCACGGCGTTCGACGTCGGCACGAGCACGTCGTAACCCTTCGCGCCGGCCGCGAGCTTCGCCAGCAGCTCTTCGTTGTCGCCGTAGTATGTCTGCACGACGTCGCACTGGCAGGCGGTTTCGAAGCGCTTCACCGTCTCGGGCGCGATGTAGTTGTTCCAGTTGTAGAGGTGCAGCTCGTCTCGCGCGTGCGCGGGCGCTGCGAACGCGACGAGTGCGGCGAAGGCCGCGGCGAAGAGGCGAGTGGTCATGGTCAGGTTTCCTCTCGAGAGCGGAGAAGGCTCGGCGACAGCTTCGCCGCGACGACGATCAAAAGCAACGTGAGCAGCATCAGCAGCGTCGACACGGCGTTCACTTCCGGGGTCACCGCGATCTTGATCATCGAGTAGATCTGCAACGGCAGCGTCACGGTGCCGGCGCCTGCCGTGAAGAACGTGATCACGAAGTCGTCGATCGACAGCGTGAACGCCATCAGCGCGCCGGCGATCACGCCGGGCATGATCAGCGGCAGCGTCACGTAGCGAAACGCGTTGGCCGGCGTGGCGCCGCAGTCGCGCGCCGCCTCGGTCAGCGTCTCGTCCATGCCGGCGAGGCGCGCGCGC
>JAICLP010000275.1 GCA_025925475.1 Burkholderiales bacterium
ACCGAACGTGAACCATGCGCCTTGCAGCAGGCCGGTGCCGGCGGCGACGAAATCGGGATAGACCTCGATCTCGAAGCCCTGGCCGCTTTCGGCCGCCTCGTACCACGAGCCGGTCAGTCCCTGCTGGTCGATGCTCGGGCCCGGCTGCACGCCCGAGATGATCGATGCGAGGTAGGCGGCGATGTCGGCCATGTCGGTCTGGTTCTGCCCGAGCGTCGATAGGAATCGGCTGCGCATCTGCGGCACCGACTGGATCGCCGCGAGCACCTCGTCTGCGGTCGTTGCCGGCGGCGCCGTAACGCGCGTCGGAGAGAAGGCGTGACAGTCGCCGCACGCGTACGTCAATTGGTAGAGCGTCTTGCCGCGCGCGGCGTCCGCGGCGTAGGCCGCTGTCGGCGCGGCGACAAAAGCGCTCAGAAGAACGCATTGCGCCAGTTTTTCGATTCGTGCCATCGATTCGCTCCCTGACGATGCCGTATGCGTCTGTTCGAGGGCGTCCGGCGCATACGGTAGCAAGCCCCGCCGCGCGCGACGCGGGATTGCGACGGAACTGCCTCGCGATGGCGCGAAGGCGCGGCGATCGAGAGCGAAACTCGCCGCGAGCCGACTGATGCAATAATACGGAATCCTCGCGTGGCAGGGTTTTCGCGAATGCGTCGACCGCCAGCGGACTTGCCCTACCCGGAATCGCTTGCCGGCGCGACCGCTCCGCCGCCGGCGCGGCCAGGATTTTTCGCGCGCGTCATGGCGCTGTTGCTCGCCGAGCCGCGGTGGCTCCGCGGGCTCGACTGGCGGCTCGTTGCGCTGGGCGGCCTGATCGCGGCAGTTGGCTCGTCGCGGGTTGCAATCACGGCGGCATTTTGCGATGTCGGCGAGCCGGCGACGAGCCGCGAAATCGTGCTCCTCGACCTGTGGGCGCAGGCGACCATCGCACTCGTTGTCCTCGTGCTCGGTACCGCGCTCATGAATCTCGAGCGTCCGCGCCTGCCCGTGCCGCTGCGCCTTGCGATCGCGGTCATCGTGGGGACGCTCGCGCCGTTTCTGATCATGCACGACGGCCACGACGAGCCGTTCTGGAAGGTCCTGGTGTTCTGGCGCCGGGATGCCGTGCCATGGGGCATCGCGGCCGCCGCCTGGTATTGTCTGCATCGCGCGAGCGCGTCCGAGGCGGCGTTGCGCGCGACCGAGATCGCGCGCCGTTCGTTGGAAACCGCGATGGTGGAAGCGCGGCTCCGCGCGCTGCAGGCGCAGGTCGAGCCGCATTTCCTGTTCAATACGCTCGCGCACGTGCGTCGGCTGTACCGCACCGAACCCGTCGTCGCGCGGCGGATGCTCGCGAGCTTCGCTTCCTACCTCGAATCGGCCCTCGTGCAGATGCGCGAGCGTGCCGCGACGCTCGGTCGTGAGGCCGATCTCGTTCGCGCATATCTCGACGTGCAGCAGGTGCGCATGAGCGCTCGCCTGAGAGTGAAGATCGATGTGCCCGATGCGTTGCGCGCGCACGCGTATCCGCCGATGATGCTGATCTCGCTCGTCGAGAACGCGATCAAGCATGGCCTCGATCCGCTGCGATCGGGTGGAACGATCGCGATCGAGGCGCGCGCACGCGAAGGCTCCCTCGAAGTCGTCGTCCTCGATACCGGCCGCGGGATCAGCGACAAGATCGGCAGCGGCGTGGGGCTCGCCAACGTGCGAGGCAGGCTTGCGGCACTCTTCGGCGACGATGCGCGACTTTCGCTCACGCCCGTCGCGCCGAGCGGCGTACGTGCGGTCATCCGGACGCCGCTCGACGTTTCCATCGAGCACGCCGACTTGCGCCCGCCATTGTCGCGCACCCCACCCGTCGAATCAGAAGCAGCCGTCGCCGGTTGATGCACGTCGATCGCTTTCTCGAACCGAAGATGCAATGGGCGCAGTGCATACCACGCGTGCTGAGTCGCGATGTCCGCTGCCTGAACGCGCTCGACTGGCGCATCGTCGCGCTGCTGTTCGTCGTCGCGTTCTGCTTCGCGATCCATTCGCTTCCGGCCGATATTTTCCTGAATGGCTTGGGCGTGCCCGCTACCGCGGCCGAGTACGTGCTGGCCGTTTTCACCTGGTTCGTCCGCTACCTCGTGCAATTCGGGCCGGTGCTCCTTGCGTTGGCGATCGCCGACAGCCTTCCGCTTGCCGGTCACAAGCGACTCGCCGCGCTCACGCTCGCGCTGCTGATCGGTGCGCAATTCCAGTGGCCGATCCGGTGCGCGTACGAGCCGCAATCCGAAACCGCATGCACGCTTTTCTGGCAGTCCCCGTGGGAATCGTGGAAGGCGATGAGCAGAATCATGACCGCCACCATCGCGTTCACGATGCCGCTCGCTTTCGTCGCGTTCTCGCGGCGCCGGGAACTGCGCGTGCGCAGGGCGCTGCACGCCGCGGAGGTCGAGCGCCTCGAACTGCAGCGGAAGACCCTCGAAGCGGATCTGCAGGGCATGCAGGCGCAGGTCGAGCCCGCATTCCTGCTCGACACGCTTCGGCACATCGGCGCGCTGTGCGGTGACGATCCGATCACGGGCACGCGACTGCTCGACGAGCTGATCGTGTATCTGCGCGCAGCCCTTCCCGACCTGCGCGCGACCCGGTCGACGATCCGCAAGGAGTGCGCGCTCGCGCGCGCCTACCTCGCGATACTCGGTCTGCGGTCGCAGTGTCCGCTCGACGTCGATTTCGACATCGACAAGAGCATCCAGGACGCGACGATGCCGTCGATGATCCTGTTGCCGCTTGTCGCGAGCGCCGCCACCGCGATCGTCGGCACGCCGGCAGCGCTCGCCGGATCGACGGTCGCGCCGTCGGATGCGGGAAGCTCGCTCGGCTTTGGCACGCATGTCGCCGGGGAAGACCTTTGCATCGAAGTGACGGCACGCGGCGCAGCGAGCGTCGACTTCGCGCGCCCGCCGCTCGTCGCGGAGATTCGCGCGCGACTCGGGGCATTGTACGCAGAGCGCGCATCGCTCGAGGTCGTATCGCGAAGCGGCGTGCTGACGACGGCGCGCATGATTATTCCCCATGAGCCGGGTTAAGGCCGTGATCGCGGAAGACGAGGCGAACCTGCGCGAGGAGTTGCGCGAGACGCTCGCAGCCGTGTGGCCGGAACTCGAGATCGTCGCGGAAGCCGCGGACGGCGACGCCGCATTGCAGGCGCTCGACCAGCACGCGCCGCGCGTCCTGTTTCTCGACATCCAGATGCCGGGCGCCGACGGTCTCGAGATCGCGCGGCGCGCGGGCGCCCGCGCGCACGTCGTGTTCGTCACCGCTTACGACCGCTATGCGATCGCAGCATTCGAGGCGGGTGCAATCGACTACGTGCTGAAGCCGATCACGGCATCACGCCTCGAGCAGACGGTCAACCGGCTCAAGGCGCGCGTGGGCGAGGCGCCGGCCGACCTCGCGTCGCTGCTGACTCTTCTCCACAGCCACCTCGAGCCCAAACGCGAGTACATGCGCTACATCACCGCGCTGCACGGCGACGAGATCCGGCTCATCACGGTTGACGAAATCTGCTATTTCCACGCCGACAACAAGTACACGCGGGTCGTGACCGCCGATCGCGAGTCGCTGATCCGGCGCGGCATCGGCGATCTTCTGCAAAACGTCGATCCCGCGCATTTCTGGCAGATTCACCGCAGCACGATCGTCAACATCAACGCGGTGTCGGGCGTCGCGCGCGACTTTCGCGGCTATCTCCAGGTGAGGCTCAAGGCGCGCAAGGAAACACTTGCGGTGAGCGAGCGCTTCGCGCACCGCTTCCGTCAAATGTGAGCGGCGCCGGCCCCGCGGCGATGCGATTTTGACGCGAGCTCAGGCCTTTTCGTTGTCGCCTTGCAAGACCGGCGACGCGTCGTCTGCCGCCCGAATCGCCGCAGGCTTTGGCGCTTGGGCGATCCGCGCGGCGAGCGTTGCAGGATCGAGATCGTCGTAAACCTCGAACGGCTGCGATATCCAGGGACTGTCCGGCAGGTATTCGACGTAGTAGTCGGGCTTGAATACCGAGCAGGCTTTCCACCACAGGACGGCCGTGCGCAGTTCGCAGATGTGCGGGAAGCGCCGCGGCAACTCGTCGTGCACGGCGGCGAGCGTGTGACCGGAATCGACCATGTCGTCGACGAGCAGCACGCGATCGCCGAGCCGCGGCTTCGTCATCGTCATGTGCTCGGCGATCACCAGCTCGCCGCGTATCGTTCCGCCTTCCGCGGTGTACGAATGCGTCGACAGGATCGCGAGCGGCTGGTCGAAGATCCGCGACAGCACGTCGCCGACGCGCAGTCCGCCGCGCGCGATGCAGATGATCTGGTTGAAGCGAAAGCCCGAGTCGTACACGTTGAGCGCGAGCCGCTCGACGAGCGTGTTGTAGCGCGTCCAATCGATGTCCAGCGTCATGAATCCAGGTTCACGGGGCGAAGGGATGGCGGACCAAGATCGTTTCGTCGCGGTCGGCGCCGGTCGACACCATCGCGATCGGGACGCCGGTCAACTGCTCGATCCGCGACAGGTAGGCGCGCGCGGCGGCGGGCAGCGCCGAGAACGACTTCGCGCCGAGCGTGTTCTCCTGCCAGCC
>JAICLP010000156.1 GCA_025925475.1 Burkholderiales bacterium
CATCATGCCTGGATACCGATTGACCGCGTGGCTGCGCCCGCTCCTGACCCTGGCTGCGATGGCCGGCGTGCTGTCGCTTGCCGCGTGCGGCGGCGGGGGCGGATCGCCGAGCCAGAACAACTCGACCGGCAACGTCACCCTCGCCGTTCTTCCCGCGGCTCCGACCGTGTACTCCGGGACGCCCGGCAGCTTGACGGTTTCGGGCGGACGCGGCCCGTATACCGTCTTCTCGAGCGATCAAACGGTGTTGCAGGTGCCATCGACCACGAGCGGCACGTTCGCCATCACCCCCGGTACCGTGTCGCAGGATACGACCGTGCAAGTGACGGTGCGGGATGCGGCAGGCGCCATCGTGACGATCCCGGTCGTCGTCAAGGCAGGGCTGCTCGTGAATTCGATGACGCTCAAGGCCGACGACTTCGCCACGGTTTGTCCCAATGACCGCATCGAAAGCACGTCACCGACCGATGACGTCGGATCGACGTGGATCTGCTCGGGCCAGACGGGAACCGTCGGCGTGCGCATCCAGAACGCGAACGGTGGCGGTCTTTCGAACCGGCCCATCCAGTTCGACGTCATTCAGGGCGACTTCCAGATCTTCACGAATGCGGCCGGAACGCCCGACACCTTTGGCCTGACCTACACGGTTCCGACCGATCAGAACGGCAACGCGGTCGTCCGCATTCGCGCCAATCCAGCGGCCAGCCAGCAGCTCGTGATCGTCCAGGCGAAGGACGTGGACAGCGGTAACTTCGTGCGCGGGATATTCGTCATCTACCAGTTCCTGCAGAACGGCGACAACCAGATGCAGGTCGTTCCCGACACCGTGACGATCACCGGACCGGACACGCTGACCTGCTCGTCGGGCGTGTCGAATACGTTCTACGTGTTCGGCGGCAAGCCGCCGTACACGATTTCGAATCCGGTACCGCAATTCCTGCGTCTCGGCCAGTCGATCGTCGCGAACAGCGGCGGTGGCTTCACACTGACGACGCTGGGTGGTTGCGTCTCGCCGGCGACGATCGCGATCAACGATTCGGCGGGTCATACGGCGACGGTAACGCTTAATAACAATGTCGGCACCACGCCGCCGAGCACGACAACGAGCCCGATCCCGATCGTGATTACGCCGAGCAATGTGCCGGCGCTGACATGCGGCGCGAACACGAACGTCGTGGCGACGGGCGGGGGCACGATAACGACGACGGGCACTACGCAAACGCCCAATCCCGCGACGTCGCTGTTCGTGGGTGTCGACCGGCCCGATATCATCACCGCACTGCCCACTACCGCGACACCGGGCCAGCCGATCACGATCACCCGGGCTCTCGTCGGAACCGTGAGCCCGCCTGATAGCAATGCGCTCGTGCCGGTGAACCTCTTCATCAGCGACGGGGTACAAACGAAGACGATACCGGTGCAGGTCGCTAATACCTGCCCGCCAGTGCCCTAAAGCAGGAGTTGTCATGTAGCGAAAACGGCGCCCTCGGGCGCCGTTTTCGTTTTGAGGTGTTGCAGGATGGTGTTGGCGCGATGGGTCTCACATCGGCCGAATCGGTGTCGCATCCAAATGGCCTATTTCGACAAGTCGCTCAGGCTGCCATGCTGCTCCGAACAACGTTGAAGGCTCGGCGATGCATCGAGAGCTATGGGTGCTGGGCAAGTACATAGGTCATTTGATCATCGGGACAGCAATGTTTGCGGCCTTGCTGCTGTTCGTCATGGCAACGAACCTGCTGGTCGAGTGGTCCGAGCCGCTCGTTTCAGATGCCGCATTCAGGCAGTTGATGAAGGCTCCCGAGAAGGTGATACTGTATTCGGACGGCCTGCTGCTCGTTTGGTGGACCTTCTTCTCGACCTACAAGGCGATCGTGGGGTTGCACCGTGAATGATTTTGTGATTGGTTTTCTCGAGGGCGCGAAGGAAACGCCGCGCGCCTATTTCGCGCCGATCATCGCGCTGTGGCGTCTCCTTTATACGACGACCGAATCGTTGCTGACGCGCGACGCGCGCGAATAGCGCGCGCAACATAGAATCGAACGAAAGCGCGATCAGTCCCGCGCCGTCGACGCAGCGGAAATCGCGCTCGTCACGTCGTTCTCGCGAACATCGTCCCGCAACGCTGCGCTGCCGAGTCGTTCGAGTACGACGAACCGCAGATTTCCTGACAACACCTTCTTGTCGCGGCGCATCAGCTCGAGCCATCGCCCGGGGGCGATCTTCGGCGGCACAGTCGGCAATTTCGCTGCGTGGACGAGGCGCGCAAGCCGTGCCGTTTGTTCGGCCGGAAATCCGCACACGCGCTCCGACAACCGCGCCGCGCAGATCATGCCCGCCGCGACCGCTTCGCCGTGCAGCCATTCGCCGTAGCCTTGCGCGGCCTCGATCGCATGGCCGAACGTATGGCCGAAATTGAGCAGTGCGCGTTCGCCTGATTCGCGCTCGTCCGCGGCAACGACGTCGGCCTTGATCGCGCAGCTTCGCACGATGGCGTGCGTCAGCGCGTGCGTGTCGCGCGAACGCAGCGACGGCATGCTCGCCTCCAGCCATGCGAAGAAATCGATATCGCGGATCGCGCCGTACTTGATGACTTCCGCCAGTCCCGCCGACAGCTCCCGGTCGGGCAGCGTCGACAGCACCGACGTATCGATCAGCACGGCCTGCGGCTGCCAGAACGCGCCGATCATGTTCTTGCCGAGCGGATGATTGATGCCCGTCTTGCCGCCGACCGATGAATCGACTTGTGCGAGCAGCGTCGTCGGAATCTGGACGAACGGAATGCCGCGCTGGTAGATCGCGGCCGCGAAGCCTGCGATGTCGCCGACCACGCCACCGCCGAGCGCGATCAGCGTCGTCGAACGCTCGACGCGCAACTCGAGCAGCCGCGTCAGCAGATCGTCGAGCGTCCTTTGATTCTTGTGCGCTTCGCCATCGGGCAGCAGTACGACGTCGACGTTCATGCCGGCGTGTTGCAGCGAGGACTTCAGCGACGCGAGGTGATGCGCCGCGATGATCGCATTGCTGACGATCACGCCCCGCTGTCCAGCGTGCACGTCGAGCAAGGTGCCTGCGTTCGACAACAGGTGGTGACCGACGTGAATCGGATACGCGCGATCGCTCAAGGCCACTGCGAGCGTTTTCATGACGATGCGTCGGTGGCGCCGGGCAACGGCTCGCTGCACGGTTGCGCGTCGAGCCAGCGCACGAAGCGAATCACCGCCTCGCGGTCCGACTCGATCACGTGGTCCGCAACTTCACGATACAGCGGATCGCGCAGTTGATAGAGCTCGAACAGTCGATTGCGAGGATCGGCCGCCTGCAGCATCGGGCGATGGCGGCTGTTGCGCAACCGCTGCCACAGCGTTTCGGGCGCGGCGTGCAGGTAAAGCACCGTCCCGCTCTCGCGCAGGCGCAACCGGCTTTGCTCGCGCATCACCGCGCCGCCGCCGGTTGCGAGTACGATGCCGCTGCGCCGGCAAAGATCATCGATCACCGCCTGCTCGCGATCGCGAAATCCGGCCTCGCCCTCGAGCTCGAAGATCGTCGGAATCGGAACGCCGAGGCGCGCCTCCAGCTCGTGGTCGGCATCGACGAACGGCTTGTCGAGACGGCGCGCGAGCTGACGCCCGAGCGTGGTCTTGCCCGCGCCCATCAGCCCGACGAGAAAAAGATTGCCCCGGTGCAGCACCGGGGCATTGTATCGGTTCAGGGACGACTTTCTCGCGCGGCGGAAAGTCGCCCCTGACCTGATTCGGTCGTCGCAGACCGGAAAAGCGTCGCTGAACCTGTCCGGTCAATGCACCGACGTAACCGTTTCCTTCACGATGCGTGGCGTGAGGAAGATCAGCAGCTCGGTCTTGTCCGCCGATCGCAGCGTCGACTTGAAGAGGTTGCCGGCCACCGGGATGTCACCCAGGAACGGAACCTTGCTGATCGTGTTGGTGATCGTTTCTTCGTAAATGCCGCCGATCACCGCAGTGTCGCCGTTGTTGACGGCGATCTGCGTCGTGACGCTCTTCGTGTCGATCGCCGGCGCGAAGCCGCCGCCGGCCTGCGGCACGTTCTGCCCGACGCTGTCCTTGTGGATCTCGACGCTCATGATCACGCGATTGTCGGGCGTGATCTGCGGCGTCACTTCGAGCTTCAGCACCGCATCCTTGAACGACGTCGTCGTCGCCTGCGTCGATCCGCCGCCCCCCGTCGAATACGGGATCTGCGTGCCTTGCGTGATCGACGCCTTCTGATTGTCGGACGTGACGATGCGCGGGCTCGAAACGACCTTGCCACGATTGTCCGCCTCGAGCGCCTGCAGTTCGAGATTCAGCAGATTGCCGCTTCCGAGGTTGATCAGCGTCAGCGCGAGTGATGCCGGCGTTCCGCTCGCCACGATCGCCGGCAGGTTCACGTTGAGGTTACCGAGATCCGAGAAACCGGGGGGTGTGCCGGATGCGATCTGGAACGGCGTGGGACTCGTGCCGCCGCTTCCCGTGTTCGCGATCGGCGAAAGGCTGCCGGCGCTGCCGATCGCATAGCGGCCGCCGAACAAGGTTGCCCCGGTCTGCTGTCCGAGCCGCACGCCAAGCGACCGGCTGAACGAATCGTTCGCGATCACGATGCGCGCCTCGATCTGCACCTGGCGAACGGCCGTGTCGAGCCGCAGCACGATCGAGCGTACCTGCTCGAGACGGCTCGCGATGTCGGTGACGAACAGGATGTTCGTGCGCGGGTCGACGAACGCGGTGCCGCGCTTCGACAGGAACTGCGCGGGTGGCGCGGCGCCGGCAGCGGTGCCGCCGGTGCCCTTGATGATGTTGAGGATGTCGGTCGCTTTCGCGTAGTTGAGCTGGAAGCTCTCGGTGCGCAGCGGCTCGAGATCGTTGATCTGCGACTGCGATTCGAGCTGCTGCTTCTCCTTCAGCGCGAGCTCCTCCCGCGGCGCAATCAGAACGATGTTGCCGTTCTTGCGCATGTCGAGGCCCTTCGTCTGCAGGATGATGTCGAGCGCCTGATCCCACGGGACGTCCTTGAGCCGCAGCGTCAGGCTGCCAGTCACCGTGTCGCTCGTCACGATGTTGAGGCCCGTGAAGTCGGCAATCACCTGCAGCACCGAACGCACTTCGATGTTCTGGAAGTTGAGCGACAGCTTCTCGCCCTTGTAGCCCGCGCGAGTGCCCTGCACGAGCTTGCTCGGGTCGTCGACGACCGGCGTCACCTCGATGATGAAGCGATTCTCAGCCTGATACGCCGAGTATTCCCACAGACCTTGCGGCTGGATGACGATCCGTGCGTTGCCGTTCTGCTCGAACGTGTCGACGTTGACGACCGGCGTGTTGAAGTCGGCGACGTCGAGACGGCGCACGAGGTTGCGCGGCACCGACGTGTTCTGGAAATCGACGACCAGTTGGCGTCCCTGCTGGCGAATGTCGATGCCGGTGTTGTTGTCGGAAAGGTCGACGATGACGCGACCTTCGCCGTTGCGTCCGCGGCGGAAATCGACGTCGCGCAGCGAATGCCGCTCGTTGCCCGCTCCGGCTTCCGCGAAGCGCTGCACGGGCGGGGGCGCGGCCTGCGCCACGGCCGACGTGCTGTCGGAAAGCGTCACGACGACGGCGTTGCCTTCGACCTTCGTGTCGAACGACTGCGGCTTGTTCAGGCTGAACACGACGCGCGTGCGCCGGCCGGCTTCGACGAACTGCAGGTTGCGTAGCGCCGGATCGTCGACAGCCCGCTGGTTGGAAGGCAGCGCGCTCGTCGTATCGAAGAAGTCGAGCGCGATGCGCGGCGGCGATGCCGTCGCGAAGCCCGCCGGCGGATTGGCGGGTGGCGACTTCAGCTCGAAGCGCACGATCGTGTTGCCCGAGGCGGCGCGCGTGACCGAGACCTGCTCGATCGAGTTCGGTGTCTGCGCGAGCGCCGATCCTGTTGCGAGGACTGCGGCCGCGCCGGCCGCCAGCATGAGCCACCATTGGAAGTGCGGCCCCCACGCTTGCGGCTTGCGCCGCTGCGCTGCCCCCGAGGGGGAGTTCGCGCCTTGGGACGGCCCTGCAGCGCTCACCATTGCGACCAGGCCTCCCAAGCCGAGCCGTCGAGCGACGCCATTCGCGTTCATTTTCTGCGCTCCTGTGTCTTCTGATCCGCTTGCAGCAGGTTGAGCGTGCTGGTGCGTTCCGACCAGTCGCCGGACCCGTCCTGCATCAATTCCTTGAGCTTGATGTCACTGTCGGTAACGTCGGTGATGACGCCGTAGTTCTGGCCCAGGTGCATGCCCTGGCGCACCTGGTAGAGGTCGCTCTCGGGCGTCTTGATCAATGCGTAGCGCGTCCTGCCCTTCTCGAGCGTGCCGACCATCGACAGCGACTCGAGCGGATACGCTTCCAGCGGCTCCTTGCGGCGATTCAAGTCGGGAGCGAGCTTGTTCGTGTTCTCAGACTTCGTCGGCTCGATCTTGCGCGGCTTGAACGGATCGGGAAGGTCGAAGTCGTTGTAGACGAACGGCTCGTACGGCTTGATCGTCGGGATCGGATCGAGATGGCCGCGCACGCCCTTGCCCTGCTCGGCCATCCAGTCGGTGAGGTCCTTGTGGCTCGATGCACCGCATCCCGCGACGAGCGCGGCCGAGGCGACGGCGATCAGTGCGGCGCGCTTCATTTCTTGCCCTTCGTGCCTTTCGCCGCGGCGCGCTGCTTCGCCATCTCTTCCTCGTCGAGGTAGCGGAAGGTCTTCGCGACGGCGTCCATCGTCAGCGTGCCCTTGTCGTTCCCGATCTGAAGGTCGTTCAACGTGACGATCCGCGGCAGCGCCGCGACGTCGCTCGCGAATGCACCGATGTCGTGATAGTTGCCGGTGATCTTGATGCTGATCGGCAGCTCGGCGTAGAAATCGGCCATCCGCTCCTGCGGCGCCGGCCGGAACAGGTCGAACTGGAGGCCGCGGCCGAGGCCCGCCTGGTTGATGTCGGTCAGAAGCGCGTCGATCTCCGACCTGTTCGGCAACTGCTTGACGAGTGCGCCGAACGACTGCTCGACCTCGGCCAGCTGCTGCACGTAGAGGTCGTAGTTGATCGCCTTCGCCTTCTTCTCCTTGAACTGATCCTTGAGCTTGACCTCCTGCGCCTCGGCGGTCTGCAGCGTGTCCCACTGGTCCTTCCAGTCGAAGAACGCGCCGAGCGCGACGATGAACAGGACGACGAGCGTCAGCAGGATGATCTTCGGCGCCAGCGGCCACTTGCCGATCTCGCGAAAGCTCAGGCGGCGGAAATCGTCGAGCGTCATGCCTTGCCTCCCTTCGCCGCCGGCTTGCCCGGTGTCTTCGCGGTTTCGGGCGTCGCGCGGCGAATCTGGAAATTCAGCGTGAACTGGTTGAGCTGCTGCGCCGGCGTGCGGCCCTGCGCGGCCACGGTCACGAGCTTGATCTCGACCAGTTCCGGCTTCTCGAGCCAGGGGGAGCCTTCGATGTTGCGCATCAGCGTCGACACGCGCGCGTTCGATTGCGCGAAGCCGACGATCGTGACCTTGCTGTCCTTTTGCTTGACCGACTGCAGGTAGACGCCTTCGGGCAGCTGCCGCACCAGCTGATCGAGCAGGTGGACGGCCTCGTTGCG
>JAICLP010000053.1 GCA_025925475.1 Burkholderiales bacterium
AACTGGATCGCACCGCCTGCGATCGGCATCAATCGCCAGCCGGCGAACTTCGAATACGTGCGGTTCAACTAGCGCTGCCGTGAACGCCGATTACGCGCTGCAGCACCTGATCGATCCCGAGGTCTGCATTCGCTGCAACACGTGCGAGTCGACGTGCCCGATCGGCGCCGTCACGCACGATGCGCGGAACTACGTCGTCGACTTCGCCAGGTGCAACGCGTGCAATGCGTGCATTCCGCCGTGTCCGACGGGCGCGATCGATCACTGGCAGACGGTGCGCAGGAGCACGCCGTACACGCTCGACGATCAGCTCGGATGGGACAGCCTTCCGACGCCCGTCGAAGTCGAGACGGCAGCCGCCGCCGACATTCCGGACGAAGTACGACGCCTCACCGCAGCCGCGTCGGCCGGCGTCGCCGGATCCGCATCCGCACCGTGGTCCGCAGCATCGCCCTGCGTGAACCTTTTCGCACCCTCGGATCCGGCGATTGCACGCGTGACCGGCAACTACCGGCTCACCGCCGGCGACGCCTCGGCCGACATTCGCCACATCGTGCTCGACTTCGGCAGCACCGCGTTTCCCGTGCTCGAGGGACAGTCGATCGGCATCGTGCCCCCGGGCTCCGACGAAAGCGGCAGGCCGCATTACGTGCGCCTCTACTCGATCGCGAGTCCGCGCGACGGCGAGCGCCCAGGCTACAACAACGTCGCTCTCACGGTGAAGCGCGTCGGCGTCGATCACGACGGGCGCCCCGTCGCGGGCACCGCATCGAACTATCTGTGCAATCTCGCCATCGGCGACGAAGTGCAGGTGGTGGGTCCGTACGGCGCCAGCTACCTGATGCCGAACCATCCGCGCTCGTCGCTCATGATGATCTGCACCGGGACGGGCTCGGCGCCGATGCGCGCGATGACCGAGCGGCGGCGCCGCCGCAGGGCACTGAACGAAGGCGGGGAGCTGCTGCTGTTCTTCGGCGCGCGCGTCGAGCACGAGTTGCCGTATTTCGGTCCGCTGATGAAGCTGCCGAAGGATTTCATCGACGTCAACTTCGCGTACTCGCGCGTGCCTCGGCAACCGAAGGTCTACGTGCAGGATCGCATCCGCGAGCGAGCGGCCACGGTCGCGCGGCTGCTCGCGGACGACGACTGCTACATCTACGTCTGTGGCCTCAAGGGGATGGAGGCTGGCGTGATCGACGCGTTCCGCGACGTTTGCGTCGCGCACCGTCTCGAGTGGGATTCGCTGCAGTCGACGCTCGTCGCGAAGGGCCGGCTGCACATCGAGACGTACTGAAGGTTCGCAACCCGCCTCGTGCGTTGGCGCAAATGCGCGTGTCTTGTCGCGGAAAGCCGCGTCAGTGCGTCAGCGCCAGCGCAAGCGGCAACCAGAAACCGAGCACGGACAGCAGCATCCCGAAAAGGATGCCGCGCACCGGGTCGAGCGCATCGCCTGCGGCTTGCGGCGGTCGCCATCGCACGTGCGTTGTTCGAAAAGAATGGGCTATCGCGTGTCCCATGATTCGCCTCGCAATGGGTAGATATACCCAGTATCGGCACCCCGAAGCAACGTCGGAATCGGCGGGCGGAGCGATTCGCTGTAGGAATCGATGAACAATCCAACAAGATCGCCATGACGGTGCAAAGGTAGGCACTCTCCTACCCGATGTACGGGGTCGTTCCGATATCGGACGCCGCTTGCGCGTTCTAGCATCGGCCGGTGGCGCCTGCGAAAGGCGCCGACCAAGACCCAAGGAGCGAACATGCGCAAAGCGCTTGCCGTGCTGGCCATTCTGTTTTGCTCGAGCGCGCCCGCCTTCGGGCAGGTGAGCTTCGCCTTCGACACCCCGGGGGTGAGCATAGGCGTCAACGTCCCGGTATATCCGCAACTCGTACGCATACCGGGCTACCCCGTTTATTACGCACCGCAGGTCGACGCCAATTTCTTCTTCTACGACGGCCTGTACTGGGTGTTGAACAACGGCAACTGGTACGCGAGCGCCTGGTACAACGGACCGTGGGACCTCGTGTCACCGGATGCAGTCCCGTTGTTCATCCTGCGCGTGCCGGTACGTTATTACCGCGAGCCGCCAGTCTACTTCCGCGGCTGGGCGCGCGATGCGCCACCGCGTTGGGGCGTGCACTGGGGCACCCGGTGGGAAGACCAGCATCGCGGCTGGGATCGCTGGAACCGCGCGTCCGCGCCGGCGCCCGCGCCGTTGCCCACGTACCAGCGACAGTTCGCCGGCAACCGCTATCCGGGCAGAGGCGAGCAACGAACGCTCGAAAGCCGCAACTATCACTATCAACCGCGTGATCGCTTTGCGCAGCAGCACGTGCAACGAGGCCCGGTGCAAAGCGCGCAGGCGCCACAGCGGCAGCAACGAAGCGTAAATGCAGCCGACGCTGCGCGTAACGCGGAGCGGGCGCCTGACCAGAATCGGCAGGCACAACGTTCGGCACCGCCGATCACGGCACAACGTTCCGCATCGCCGACCACTGCCCAGCGCGCAACAGCGCCGACGGCCGAGCGGCGCGGCACGTCGCCGTCCATGGCGAATCGTGGCGCGGGTGCGGCGGAGCAACGCGCGGCAACACCGCGACCCGAGCAGCACGCGGCGACACCGCGACCCGAGCAGCGCGCCGCAACACCGCGACCCGAGCAACGCGCTGCAACACCGCGACCCGAGCAACGCGCGTCCAGACCCCAGCCGGAGCAGCGTGCCGCAATGCCGCGACCGGAACAACGTGCAGCCGCGCAGCGACCCGAGCAACGTAGCGCGCCCGCAATGGCGCGTGGTCCGGCACCGGCGCCGCAGGCCCATGCCTCCCAAGCCCACGGTCAGCAGCGGGGCCAGGCCCAGGCTGCGGAGCGTGGCAACGGCAATGCCCGCGCCGGCGAGCGAAAGGACGAACACAACGGCTGAGGCAGCAGCCTTCCCGCTGAAGGGGCCGCGCAGGAGCGGCCCTTTTCGTTCATCAGGTGCCGCCGAATTCGAGCGCAAGGTGCGGAGTGCGCCGGCCCGCTGCGGCGTCTACAGTGGACTCGTCGATAATAGCCAACGCGAGGAGTCCATGATGAACAGGCAAGCAGCGAACGAAGCGGCCGCGGCGCGCACGCGAACCGATCCGCGCTGGGCGGCGGTTGTCGCGCGCGATCGCGGCGCCGACGGCGACTTTTTCTACTCGGTCCGATCGACCGGCGTCTATTGCCGGCCTTCATGCGGCGCGCGCACCGCCAGGCCGGAAAACGTGACCTTTCACGCGACCGCCGCCGATGCCGAACGTGCAGGCTTCCGGCCGTGCAAGCGCTGCCGTCCCGACCGGTTGTCGCGCTCGTCCGAGCAGGCGGCCATCATCGAGAAGCTGTGCCGGTACATTGAAACGGCCGAGCAGCCACCGACGCTCGAGGAACTGGCGGTGCGCGCCAGGCTCAGTCCGTATCACCTGCATCGGACATTTCGGGCCGTGACTGGAGTCACGCCGCGCGCGTACGCATCCGCGCATCGCGCACGACGGGTGCGCAGCGCACTGTCGGCAAGCGCGAGCGTCACGGACGCGATCTACGACGCGGGCTACGGCTCGAACGGGCGCTTCTATGACGAATCGAATCGCGTGCTGGGCATGACGCCTTCGCGCTATCGCGCGGGCGGCGAAGGCACGCAGATCCGATTCGCGGTCGGCGAATGCTCGCTCGGCTCGATTCTCGTCGCGCAAAGCGAGCGCGGCGTGTGCGCGATCTCGATGGGCGACGATCCCGACCGCCTCGTGCGCGAGCTGCAGGAGCGCTTTTCGCGCGCGCACCTCGTCGGCGGAGACGAAGCGTTCGAGGCGCTCGTCGCGAAGGTCGTCGGCTTCGTCGAGTCGCCGAAGAGCGGGCTCGATCTGCCGCTCGACGTGCGCGGGACCGTGTTCCAGCAGCGCGTGTGGCAGGCGATGCGCGAAATCCGTCCCGGCGAGACGACGAGCTACAGCGAGCTCGCGCAGCGCATCGGTGTGCCGCGCTCGACGCGCGCGGTCGCCTGCGCGTGTGCCGCCAACGTAATCGCCGTCGCCATTCCGTGTCACCGCGTCGTGCGTAGCGACGGCGGCTTGTCCGGATATCGCTGGGGCGTCGAGCGCAAGCGCGCACTGCTCGAGCGCGAAGCGCGGGCGGAATGAAGGCACAGGCCGCATGCGAGGTGAGGGCAGACGCGGATGTCGGCGGCGCAACGCGAAGCGCCATCGACTGGAGCCGTGTTGCCGCCGATCTGGACACGCAGGGCAATGCGGTCGTCGAGCGTCTGCTGACGCGTCACGAATGCGAAACCCTCGCCTCGCTGTACGAGCGCGACGAGCTCTTTCGCAGTCGCGTGGTGATGAGCCGGCACGGCTACGGTCGCGGCGAGTACAAGTACCTCGCCTACCCGTTGCCGGGTCTCGTCGCCGACCTGCGCACGTCGCTCTATCCGCATCTCGCGCACATCGCGAACCGCTGGTACGAGGCGATGGGCGTCGACGTTCGCTTTCCCCCACGTCACGCAGCATTTCTCGCGCGCTGCCATGCGGCAGGCCAGAGGCGTCCGACGCCATTGCTGCTGCGCTACGACGTCGACGACTACAACTGCCTGCACCAGGACCTTTACGGCCCGCACGTCTTTCCGCTGCAGTTGACGATCCTGCTGTCGGAGCCGGGCCGCGAGTTCGAAGGCGGCGAGTTCGTCATGACCGAGCAGCGCCCGCGCATGCAATCGCGGCCGCAGGTCGTTCCGCTTGGGCAAGGCGATGCCGTCGTGTTCGCGGTGCAGCAGCGGCCGGTGCGCGGGCCCCACGGCTTTCATCGCGTCAACATGCGCCACGGCGTGAGCCGCGTGCGAAGCGGCCGGCGCTGCACGGCGGGCATCATCTTCCACGACGCCGCATGATGACCGCGGAGTTGTTCGATGCCGACGCCGGCGTGCAGGCGCTTGTGCCCGGCGCACTGCTGTTGCGCGGATTCGCGCTCGCGCACGAAGACGTTGTCGTCGCCGCCTTGTCGCTCGTCGTCGCGGACGCACCGCTTCGTCACATGACTACGCCCGGCGGCTTTCGCATGTCGGTCGCCATGACGAACTGCGGCGTCCTCGGATGGGTATCGGATACGAGCGGCTATCGCTACGATTCCCGCGATCCGGACAGCGGACAGCCGTGGCCGGCGATGCCGGCCGCGTTCACGGAATTGGCGACGAGCGCTGCGGCGCGCGCCGGGTTCGACGGCTTCGTGCCGGATGCATGTCTCGTCAATCGCTACGATCCGGGTGCGCGGCTCACGCTGCACCAGGATCGCAACGAGCGCGACTTCGATGCACCGATCGTGTCGCTTTCGCTCGGACTTCCCGCGCTGTTCCTGTTCGGCGGCACGAGGCGCGCCGAGCGTCCATTGCGCCTGCCCTTGCGACACGGCGACGTCGTCGTGTGGGGCGGACCCGCGCGGCTTCGCTATCACGGCGTCGCGGCGGTCAGGGCCGGGCATCATCCGCGCATCGGCGCGCATCGGATCAACCTGACGTTTCGCAAGGCGGGATGATTCGCGGCCGCGTCACCGGCACGCGGGATGTCCGTTCTCGTAGATCGCCTGCTCGATGAGTTCGCCGCGGTCCTCGGCAATCGCGCGCGAGTAGTACGCACCTTGCGTGGGCACGTACGTCGTGGCGCCGGGCGCCTTGTACCAGCGGCCGACGCAGCCGCACGGATCCCCCTTCCAGTTTGCCTGCCGCAGCCCCTTGCCCTGGAACACGAACTCGACGTAGCAGCCGGGCGCCAGCGGCCCATGCGGATGCGTCGTGCACCACGCGCGCTCCGATCCGGGAACGACGCGCAGCGCATGCGCGGTGAAGAATCCGGCGGCGCCGTCACGATAGCCTTTCGCCGGAAACAGCGCGAGCGCTGCAGGATCGTTCCGGCGCAGCGCCGCCTCGAGATCCTTGTCTTGCGTGTACGCGTGCGCGGCAGGTGCGACCGCGAGCAGCGAAGCGATGGCGATGCGCGCGAAGCAGCGCGTTGCCTTACCCACCGCGCACGCGCATGGTCAGAGCGGCTTGATCTCGACCTTGCGGAACTTCACGACGCCGGCCGCATACTGGAGTCCGATGTTGCCGCGCAACGCAAACGCCTTGTCGGTTTCGCCGGTCTGCACACCGTTCAGCACGACGACGATGCGGGGACCGCGCGCGGTGATTTCGTACGTGTTCCATTTGCCGCCCGCCTTCGGCATGTTCTTGATCGCCGACAGGTGCGTGATCGCGCCCGTCCCGTAAGTGGGATCGGGCCGCTGGTCGAAGATGTTCGCTTCGGTGCAGTTCATGTCCTTGATGTCGTTCAGATCGGGGCAGCGCATGTAGATGCCCGAGTTGGCATCGTCGCTCACCCAGAATTCGGCGCGCAGCACGAAATCGCCGTACGCCTCCTTCGTCATCAGGAAGCTGTTCTTGCCGCTGTCGGCCTGCGCAACGCCGTCGACGATCCGCCAGTTCGCGTCGCCGATTCGCGTCCAGTTTTCGTTGAAGCCTTTCGGTCCGTCGAGCAGCGTGACCCATCCCGCATCCGGCGACGACGACATGCTCGTGCAGCCGGCGAGCACCACGACGACCCATGCAACCCAGCACGCAGCGCGCTTCATGATGTCCCCCTTGGTTGACAACAGGCGGCGCGAGGATGCGCCAACGGCGGGGGACCGTCAAGCGGCGGCGGAAGCGCTATCGCTTCGTGCCCTTGCGCGGCTTGCTGCGCGCGGCTGCGCGTTTCTTCTCCTGCCGCTCGACTGCCGGAGCGGGCGACGCAGCCGGCGTGAGACGCGCAGTGAGCGATGCGTTGAGCGCCGTCGTCAACGCGGCATCGCCACTGACGAGGTCGTTCCATTTGAGCGCGAAGCCCTTGCGGCGGCCCTTGAGCACCAGCGACATTCCGTCGGGCTCGATCGTCAGCGTGTACGGCGCTCCGTCGATGTCGATCTCGCGTTTGAGCGCGCCGGAGAGCTTCGTCGTCATGCGGCGGCGGGTCCCGGTTCGCGCCACTGCACCACTTCGCAGCGCAATCGCGCCGCACCCTCCATCTGCGCGAAGCGGCCACGTCGCGCGCAATAGGTGACGTAGCGGCGAAGGAACAGCGCCACGAGATAGCGCTCCACGACATCGATCGCCGGTGGCCGCCCGAGATGAGGGTTGAGCGCGGGCGGCGGCTCCGAAAGGCGCTTCAGATCAGCGTGCGCGACAAGCGGGTAAGGGGTGAAGTAGCGACTGCTGCCAGCCAGTTCGCGCACTTCAGGCGGCCCCGTCAGCCGCCACTGCGCGTGGCGCGCCTCATCTCGTGCAATTCGGCGACGTAACGCGCGTCGACCCACTTGCCCGTGGCCTCGTCGCGATAACGAAACGGATAGAGCAGAAGTCGACGCATCTTCGCTGCCAGGCGCGGACGGATTTGCCGTTGATGCCCGCGCTATCGGCCGGAGCGTTTGCGATCGAGCACGACCCCCAGCGCAACGCCGAACGCCGCACCGAGCGCGACGCCCACCGCAGGCTGATCGAGCGACTGACCGATGGCGGTGCCGACGGCGATGCCGATCGCGATCCAGAGTCCCAGCTTCATTTGTCCCCTTTCTCTCGGCGAGCAGCGCGCGTCCGCGACCGTTGCGCGCACGTTAGCACGATGTTGCGACGCCGCCGGCGTCGGCTCTTTTGCCGTGGCGAACACATGGCCACGCCTTGCGGTCCGTAGCCTTCCGCAATAAACCCGCGCGCGAGCATGCTCTGGCGCACCGAAACACCGGTCGCATATCGATGGTTGCTGTCGCTTCGGCCGTTCCAGAGACGGAACACCGGCTGCGTTCGCGGAGGACATTCTCCGGTCAGCGAATCGGGTAGATCGACGGCGAACACGTTCGCGGATTCGAATAACCAGTCGTTGCCGAATCGAGCCTTGACCGCCTCGCATTCGCCGGCATTGGCCGAGTAGAAATGGGAGTCGAGTCCCCTTGCGGGCAAACCGTAGAACCTGCAAACCGGCTCCGCAAACGATGCGGCGTCCTGCGCGCCGACCGGAAACGCATATCCGGTGCGCATCCATCCGGCGTGCACGCCATGATCCAGGTCACCGATTTCGTTCGCATCGGCTGTCATGAAGTAGTGATCCAGCCGCGCGTTGTAGAACTCGACGGCAGTCGACTTTGTCGCGGTTTCCCAGCCGCCTGACCATACGACGGACAGCTCCCGAATCCCGATCGTCCAGGGGGTGCCCGATGTGGTTCCCAACGGACCGGTTGAACCGATCATGAATCCGTTGGCTGCTTCGTCGAATACGCCGGGCCCACTGGGCCAGCCGGCATAGCGCATGTCGCGCATGAGTGGTGGCGTGTGCGTCGTCCATGCCGAACCGTCCCATCGCCGCACCTCGTAGCGCACCCACTGATCCGCGGTGGCGCGCACGCTCACCTCGTAGGCCGTCGTGACGACCCCTGAATTCAAGTTCCATCCATCCGACATCGGCGTTCCACACGTCTGCGACTCGGATGGCCCGGTGCTCGTCCAGTAAGGATTCTTCGCGGGTCCGAACCCGGGCCATTCCGACCAGCCCTCGATTCTCGTGTTGAACGTCGCATCCTGCCCGTCGTGGCAAGGGAATGAACTCGTATCGCCGAAATAGATTCCGTGTCCATGCAGCGCGTTCTTGAACCAGGGAATGACGACCGTGTGCGCAGCCTGCGCCTGGTAGCCGTGGGTGAACAGCAGGAACCCGACGCTTTGCCGGTCGGCGCCCGAAGGGCGGCCACCGGGATCGCACCGGGCGATGTTGCCGAACACGACGCCTTCCACGAAGGCGATATTGAAATCATGCGGGAACTCGGCGGAGGTGCAGGGACCGATCGCGGAATCGGGATACTCGGGCAGATACGCGATCGTTGCGCCGAGGTCGGCCAGTGCGGCGAACTCACGCGGCGTCACATAGTGCTTCGCCAGTGTGGCGTCCGTTGGTTCGGGCAGCTCCAATGCATAGGCGCTGCCGGCGGAATCTCGAAAGAGATAGACCGGTGCGCTGCCGACGGACTGATGGCCGAAGTCTGTCGCGACGGCAAGACCGGCGAAAAGCCACGGCGCGACGGCAATGGAAAGTGCATGCAACGAGCAGCCCCCTTTCCCGCGCCATCCAGGATCACCGCCGACGTACGGACGCATCGCCGTGCTGTTCATGCGGCGGCTATTGGATGACGTTGCACTTGTGTTGACACGGTCGGTCGCGCGTTCTAGCGTACACGCGTTTTCGTCGAGCGTGCGGTGACATCCGCGGCGGTTCAAATGGAGGTTTCGATGATGAGGCGGCTCGCTTGCGCATTGATGTTCGTGTTCGCGTGGATGTCTTGCAGCGTGCTTGCAGCGCCGGTCACCAGGCTTCCCATCAAGTCGCTGTACGTTCTCGGCGACAGCCTTTCCGATCAGGGAAACCTGCTGGCAGCCACGACAGCACTTGGCGCACCGAGCCATCAGCCCGGAGTGCCGGACGAGCTCCACTATTTCGAGGGCCGCTTTTCCAACGGCGTGAATTATGTCGATGCGCTCGCCGACAGGCTCGGCATCTCCGTCACGCCGTCGCTGGCGGGAGGAACCAATTTCGCGTTTGGCGGCGCCCGGACCACATATAACGTCGTCGAGCAACCGTTCGGTCCCTATCCGCAGGGTGCGTTTCCATGGTCGCTCAATGCGGAGACCGCGGCCTTCGTCGCACAGACGGGTAACCGACAAGCCGACCCGACTGCGCTCTTCGTCGTCTTTTCCGGATCGAACGATCTTGCCGACGTGCTCTCGCTGCGATTGAATCCGGCCACGACCATCGCGGCGACCGTCGACGGAATCCGACAGGCGATCCTGGCATTCCAGTCGGCAGGCGCACGAACGATCCTCGTTCCGAACCTTCCCGATCTCGGCAAGATTCCGCTCGTAACGCAGAACGGTCCGGCAGTGGCGGCCTTCGCAACCGCGCTCTCCGAACAGTACAACGCCGCGCTCGACGCGATGCTCGACACGATCGAGGGCGTCAACATCATTCGCTTCGACACATTCGCATTCATCACCGATGTCGTCGACAACCCGACGGCGTACGGCTTTACGAACTCGACCGACGCTTGCTATTCAGGCTTCGTCACGCCCGACCCGACGGCGACCGAATGCGCCGACCCCGACGCTCATGTGTTCTGGGATGGCGAGCATCCGACGAGCAAGCTCTATTCGCTGCTGGCCGACGAGCTCTATACGTCGGTGCTGCAGTGCCAGGCGGCGGGGAATGGGCGTGCGGGTGACGTCGACGACGATGCGGCCCATCAACGCGGCTTCGTGAGCCACTGCAGGGTGAACGGGCACTGACTGCCTGTCCGTCTCAGCGGCAATACCGCTATACGAAAAATGTCCAGCCGATTGCCACGATCGCGACGATCGCCGCGATGACGAGTGCGATCGGCAGAAGACGCGGATCGGCCTCGTCGTCGGGTGGTTCATGCGGCATCGGCACATCGCGGCTGCGGTCTGTCGCGGCTTGCGAATGCGCGAGCGCAGCGTTCTGTGTGCGTGGCGGCAGAACCGGCGGCACTTCGATCTCGTCGAGATGCGGCAGTTCGGTGACTTCGATGCCCGGCACGGCAGGCGGGTGGGGTTTGGGTCGCGCCCACGGCGACTGCTCGGAGTAGCTGATTCCCGTTCCCGGGATGCCAACGGTCGCGCGAACGCCGTGTCGCCCGAGCGTGAGCCACGCACCGCGACGACCGACCGACGCGCTCACGCCGGAACGACTCAGATTGAGCCTGAGTCCCGGGAACAGGCGAACCGAGCGATGGAAGCGGAAGCCCATTGCGCCGCATTACGCCACGCGGTCACACGCTTTTCGGCGGCGCCAGACGAACGGCCAGCGGCGATCGACGAACAGTGCATCCGCGGGAGTCCTTTTGACCCCTTCGGCAGGACGCATCGCCCGAGCGCGACGTATCGTGCGCTACGGCAATTCGGCCTTTCCCTTGCAATCGACCGCGGCCAGGTTGCCTTGCGCGCGACACACGTACACCGTACGGTTGGCGGCGTCGTAGAACCAAGCGAAGGACGTGTCGTTCGTTGATGAACTGAAAATGGGTACGGCACTCGTGACGGCCGGACGCACGATCTGGGCGCGTTCCTGTGCGAACGCGTAGACCCCGTAGGCAGCGAGCGATGCGATAGTCAGCAGAGCTGTAACGCGAATCATCGTTTCTCCTCGTTTCGATGGAGTGCAGGAATAGCCGCGCCCGCTTGTAATCCAATCCTACGCACGAGTCGGCTCACTTCGATCCGGGTACACGCAGCGTCGATCAAGCGGCAGCGGTGCCCGCATAAGCAGCCGGGACGCTGCTGATCGAGGTTCTTCTGTTCACCGAGACGGCAGCGTCGCTACCTAAAAACGGAGAACCCTGGACAATGGGCAATTTCTTAGGCAAACGGCCGCGCAGCAGGCGGCCGTTTGTCTTTGAATATGGTCGGGGCGAAGTGATTCGAACACTCGACCCCCTGCACCCCATGCAGGTGCGCTACCAGGCTGCGCTACGCCCCGACCGAACGGCCATTATACGTCGCGACTAACGACTCGATCCGAGCAAGCGCCGTATCTCGCGCAGTTCGGCGCGTATTTCCGCCGTGCCGAGCGGCCGCTGCGACGGCGCGGGCGCGACGCTCGTCGATGACGGCGCAATTGTTCGCGCGGCGGCGCGCGGCTCGCTCGCGTCTTCGGAATCGAGACGATGCCGCGCGCCGTTGATCGTGAATCCCTGCTCGTACAGCAGATCGCGAATGCGGCGGATGAGCAGCACTTCGTGATGCTGGTAATAGCGGCGATTGCCGCGCCGCTTCACCGGCTTCAACTGCGCGAATTCCTGCTCCCAGTACCGCAGCACGTGCGGCTTCACCGCACAAAGCTCGCTCACCTCGCCAATCGTGAAATAGCGCTTGGCGGGAATCGGAGGCAGCGCCGTCTTAGCTCGGCTGGCTTCGGGCATGGTTCGCCGCTTCGACCATGGCCTTCAACTTCTGGCTCGCATGGAACGTCACGACGCGCCGCGCCGTGATCGGTATCTCCTCTCCGGTTTTCGGGTTGCGGCCGGGCCGCTGCGGCTTTTCGCGGAGCTGGAAATTGCCGAAGCCCGACAACTTCACGCTGCGGCCCTCCTCGAGCGCCGTGCGAATCTCCTCGAAGAAGCGCTCGACCATGTCCTTCGCCTCGCGCTTGTTGAGGCCCAGTTGCTCGAAGAGGAGATCGGCGAGTTCGGCTTTCGTAAGCGTCATCTTGGCAGCCTTACTGTCTCAGGGTGGCGCCGAAGCGGGCGTTCAGCGTGGCGAGAAGGGTGGCCACGACGCGCTCGCTGTCCTCGTCGGTCAAAGTACGTTCAGTATCACGCATAAGCACCAGAATCGCAACGCTTTTCCTGCCGTTCGGCAGCTCGGGTCCGCGATAAACGTCGAAGACCTCGATCGTCTCGATCGTGGGCACCCGCATATCGCGCAGCACTTGAAGAATGTCGTCTACGGCGATGTTTTCGTGGATAACAATGGCGATATCGCGCCGGATCGACGGCAATCGGGAGACGGCTTGCGCGTGGGGAAGGGGCAGCTGCGACAGGGCATCGAGATCGAGCTCGAAGACGACCGGCGCCGACGGCAATTCGAAATGCGGCAGAAGCCGCGGATGCAGTTCGCCGAGCCATCCTGCAGGCTGTCGACCGACCAGCACCTCGGCGCTGCGTCCGGGATGCAGCCATGGCTTGGTCGCGGCGCGCGTCGCGAGCGAAAGCGGCGCAGCGACCGCTTCCACGTCCCCCTTCACGTCGAAGAAGTCGACCTGACGCAGCGGCGATGCCCATTGCTCGGGAACGGCGGGACCGAACGCGAGGCCGCCGATGCGCCGCGGTTGCCCGCCAGCCTCGTGCGCGAACGTGCGCCCGGCCTCGAAGATGCGCACGCGCGCAAGCTTGCGCTTGAGGTTGGTGCGCAGCGTCTCGAGGAGCCCCGGCAACAGCGTGGTCCGCATCACGTCGCGTTGTGCGGCAATTGGATTCAATACGGCGATCGGGCGCGATTCGGGATCGAGCGCACGCTCGTCGTCGGACGCAACGAAGCTGAACGTGATCACTTCCTGGTAGTCGCGCAGCATCAAACGCCGCTTGAGCGCTGCAACGCTGCGATGCTCTTCGGGTGACGGCAGCATCGCCCGCACGTGTGCGCGCGGCGCATCGGGAATCGCCTCGTAGCCGTGAATGCGCGCGACTTCCTCGATCAGGTCTTCCTCGATCGCGAGGTCGAAGCGATACGACGGCGGCGTGGCGATGAAATCGTCGCCTTCACGCACGAACGGCAACCGCAAACGGGTGAAGACATCGGAGATCACGGCGGGCGACAACGCAACGCCGAGCACTCGCGTTGCGCGCGCGGTACGAAGGCGCACCGGCGCACGCGCGGGCAGGGTACCCTTCGCGTCGGTCAGCGGACCGGCGCGGCCGCCGCAGATCTCGAGGATCAGCCGCGTCGCGCGTTCGACCGCCCGCGGACCGAGCTCGAAATCGACGCCACGCTCGAAGCGGTAGCCGGCGTCACTGACGAAGCCGAGGCGGCGCATCTTGCCCTGGATCACCGCAGGATTCCAGAACGCCCCTTCGAGATAGACGCTCGTCGTATCGTCGGCGATGCCCGAATGCTCGCCGCCCATGATGCCGGCAAGCCCCAGTGGCTTCACGCTGTCGCAGACGAGCAGGAGATCGGGCTCGAGCGCGAGCGTGTCGCCGTTCAGCAGCGTCAATGTTTCGCCTTCGCGCGCGAAGCGCACGACGATTTCGCCCTCGAGCTCGCGATCGTCATACGCATGAAGCGGCTGGCCGAGCTCGAGCATCACGTAATTCGTGATGTCGACGACCGCCGAGATCGAGCGGGTCCCGGAACGCTCGATGCGCTGCTTCATCCATGCGGGCGTCGGCGCCTTCGGATCGATGCCTTCGATGACGCGGGCCGCGAACCGCGGACAGGCATCGGCGTCCTCGATGCGCACGTCGCGTGTCGTCGCAGTCGATACCGCTGCCGGCGCTTCGTCCGGCAGCTTCAGTGGCGCGCGCGTGATCGCCGAGACTTCGCGCGCAACGCCGACGATCGACAGGCAGTCGGGACGGTTCGGCGTGAGCTTGATCGTGATCAGCGCATCGTCGAGCGCAAGCGCTTCGCGCAGGTCCTGGCCGGGCGTCGCATCGGGCGGGAGCGCGAGCAAACCCGACGCGTCGTCGGCAATGCCGAGCTCGCGTGCCGAGCAGAGCATCCCCTGCGACTCGATGCCGCGCATCGTCGTGCGCGCGATCGCCTGTCCGCCGGGCAGCGTCGCGCCTTCGAGCGCGACGGGTGCGCGCATCCCCACTGCCGCATTCGGTGCGCCGCAGACGATCTGCAACGCTCGATCGCGGCCGACGTCGACGGTGCAGACACGAAGCCGATCGGCATCGGGATGCGGCGCGACAGTGGTGATCGCGCCGACCACGACGTTCGTGAACGCGGGTGCAGCGGGCGTCACGTCCTCGACCTCGAAGCCCGCCATCGTGAGCTTGTCGCAAAGCGTTGCCGTGTCGATCGGCGGATCGACCAGCGT
>JAICLP010000291.1 GCA_025925475.1 Burkholderiales bacterium
GACGCGAGGATGCGCCGCGCCTCGGCATGAAACGCCGCAAGATCATCGGCGGCGAGCGCGGGCGATGCCGTGATCGCGCGCACCGTCGTGATCGACCCGTGCAGCTCCGCGTCGACGGCCGTCATCATCGCGCGCGCCCGGTCGGTCGCCGCACGCTCGAACGTCGTCCGATTGTGCTCGACGAGCACGATCGAGACGAGGATCGCGAAGGCCAGAACAGGCAATACCGCGCCGATCGCGAGCAGCATCAGGTGCGAGCGGATTGTCATGCGCGGCGGAAGAATACGACGAGACGAAAGTCGCGCCCGGTCCGCGTGCAGGGCTGTCGGCAGGCGGCCGGACGAAGGCGCGACGTTATCATGGCGATCGAATGTCCGCCACGCGCCGAGGGCGTGGTCCCCATGCCCGACAGCCATCCCCGACGACCCTCCTGGATCGCGTTGCTCCTGCTGTGGCTTGCAGGCAACGGCCTTCGCCTCACGATTCTCGCGGTCCCGCCGGTGCTCGCCACGATTCGCGACGATCTGCGGCTCTCCGCCACCGAAGTCGGCCTGCTGTCGAGCATTCCGCCGGCGATGTTCGCGATCGCCGCGCTCGCCGGCTCGCTGCTCGTCGCGCACGTCGGCGTACGCGTCGCGATGGTCGGCGGTCTCGCGCTCGTCGCGGCCGGCTCCGCGCTTCGCGGCATCAGCCCGAACTACATTGCGCTCCTGGCCACGACGATCGTGATGTCGGCCGGCGTCGCACTGATGCAGCCGATCATGCCGACCGCGGTGCGGCAATGGCTGCCCGCGCGCATTGGCCTCGGCACCGCGCTTTACACGAACGGGCTTCTCGTCGGCGAGATCCTCGCCGTGCTGTTGACGATACCGGTCGTGTTGCCGCTCGTCGGCGGAAGCTGGCGATTGTCGCTCGTCGCATGGTCGGTGCCGATCGCGATCGTCGCGCTGATCGTGTACGCCCTCGCGCCGCCGTCGTCATCGCCGCAAGGCGCAACGGATGTGACCGCGCCGCGCAAATGGATGCCCGACTGGCACGAGGGACAGGTGTGGCGGCTCGGCGGCCTTTTCCTCTGCATCAACGCGATTTACTTCAGCGCGAACGCGTTCCTTCCGATCTATCTCGCGAGCAAGGGTCGGCCTGACCTGATCGGCAGCGCGCTTCTCGCATTGAACCTCGGGCAGTTGCCCGCGTCGTTCCTGCTGCTCGCCGTCGCGGGCTCGCTGGAGCGGCGCGCGTGGCCTTACGTCGCATCGGGGGTCGTGTCGCTCGTGAGCATCGCCGGCATCGCGCTGATGGTCGGACCGTATACCGTCGTATGGGCGGCGATTCTCGGCTTCTCCGACGCGGCGGCGCTGATCCTCGGCCTCACGCTGCCGCCGCTTTTGTGCCACCCCGACGACGTGGCTCGCACGTCGGCCGGAACGTTCGTGCTGAGCTACGGCGGTGCCGTGCTGATCGCGCTTCTCGCTGGCGCGGTCTGGGACATCACGCGGGCGCCTGCGCTCGCATTCGTTCCGCTCGCGCTTTGCGCGCTCGCGCTGACGGCGATCAGCGGCAGCATGTGGCGCAACCACGAATTGCGCTAAAGGAAAACCGATGGCGCGCGGCCGCGGAGCGGACGGAATTGTGCGTCCGATATGCTGTCGATTCCAAAATGGCGCATCGGCGGCCGCGAGTCCTTGTTTTGTCTCGCTCGGCGAGAAGGCGGCGCCGGCATTGCGCAAGCGATACCCACGCGAGGGCAGAACATGAGCTCGAAGGATCATGCGCACGAATGGACGCGCGTCGCAGGCGCCGTCGTGCTCGGCGGCATCGCGATGTACATGCTCGATCCCGATCGGGGCAAGCGGCGGCGCGCGCTGATCGGCGACAAGGCGTACAGCATCGTCAGCGACACGCGGCAGGCGCTCGGCGCCGCAAGTCGCGATGCCGCGCACAGGATCGAGGGACTGCGCGCGCGCGCACGCCGCCTCGTCAGCGACACGCCGATTCCCGATGACCTGCAACTGATCGAGCGCGTACGCGCTCGAATGGGACGGCTCGTCGCGCATCCGCATGCGATCCAGGTCGGCGCGAACAACGGCCGCGTCACGCTGAGCGGGCCGGTGCTGCGGCACGAGGTGCCGCGGCTCCTCGATGCCATTGGCACGGTCTGGGGCGTGGCGAGCGTCGAGGATCGGCTCGTCGTCTACGACTCGTCGGATTCGATCTCGAGCCTGCAGGATGGTGGTACGGTCGACCGCAAGCGTCCCCCGGCGATCGTTCGTACGCGCTGGGCACCGGCGCTGCAGGGCGCGGCGATCGTCGGCGGCGGCCTGCTCGCGCTGTATGGCCTGCGCGATCGGTCGCTGCTCGGCTTGGCACTCGCCGGCGGCGGTACGGCATTGCTGTTGCGCGGCGCAACGAATCGTCCGCTCGCGCACCTCGTTGGGCTCGACCGCGAGACGCAAGACGTCCAGCACGCGCTGCTGCCGGTGCCAGTCGACAGCGCGACGCCGGCCGGCGTGGCGCAATCGGCATGAGCGCGCAGGGCCTCCTGCGCGCGAATCAGCCGCGAAGCGCGGAGGGCAATCCATGACCGGAGCGGAGCGCACGCCGCCGCTCGATGCGATCGAGGCGCTGACGACGCGAGTGAGTCCTGCCGGCCTCGTTCCCCCGGCGCCCGATGCGTCGGCGCTCGATCGCATGTTCCGCGCCGCCGTGCGCGCACCCGATCACGGGCGGTTGCGGCCGTGGCGGTTCATCGTCGTCGACGGCGCAGCGCGCGAGACGCTGGGAGACGTGCTCACCGATGCGCTTCGCGTCCGCGACCCGAACGTAGCGGATGCCGCGCTCGCGAAGGAACGTGCGAAGCCGCTGCGTGCACCGCTCGTCGTTGTCGTCGCGGCGAAGATTCGCGACCATCGCGGCGTGCCGCCGGTCGAGCAGATCGTCGCTGCCGGCGCGGCTGCACAGAACATTCTGGTAGCCGCGCACGCGCTCGGCTATGGCGGCTTCTGGCGCACGGGCGCTGCCGCCTACGACGAGCAGGTGAAGCGCGCGCTGGGTCTTGCGGTCGAAGACGCGATCGTCGGTTTCATCTACCTCGGCACGCCGTCCGTCGCATCGTCGCCGCTGCCTCCAGCCGACCCCGCGCCGTACGTGACGCACTGGACCGGACCGGCATCGACCGAGACATGAAGCGCCGTGCGGCCCTGTTGGCGATCGGCGCCTGTGCGGCAACGCTCGCGACGCGCGTGTTCGGAGCCGACGCGCCGTCAAGCGACGCCACGGCGCCGGTGCGCGCGTTCTACGATGCGTTGCTCGATGTGATGAAGCGCGCGAAGGTACTCGGCGTCAAGGGCCGCTACGACAGGCTTGCACCGGTGATCGAGCAGACGTTCGACCTGCCCGCCATGACCCGTATCGCGGTCGGGCCGCGCTGGACGTCCATTCCGAAGGAGCAGCAAGGGGCGCTCGTCGACGCGTTCAGCCGCATGACGATCGCGACGTATGCGAGCCGGTTCGACGGCTTTTCCGGCGAGCGCTTCGAAGTCGATCCCAACGTCGATGCCCGCGGCAGCGGCAGCGTCGTCCACACGCGAATCGTGCAACCGAAGGGCGAGCCGGTCACGCTCAATTACCTGATGCGCAAGGCGGGCGGCAAGTGGAAGGCCGTCGACGTCTACCTGACGGGGACGATCAGCGAGCTCGCGACACGGCGTTCCGAATTCAACAGCATTCTCGACGCGGGGGGACCGCAGGCGTTGATCGGATCGTTGCGCGAGCAGACCGACCGGGTGCTGCGTCCCGCACCCGCGAGCTGACGCGTCGCCTTTCGGGGACTGCCGCGAACGCACCGGTGATGCCGCTTCTCGACGGCCTTTCCCTATTGCGGAGTTTCGGGTTTCGCGAGCGGATCCTGCGGCGTCGCCCCCGGATCCTCGGGCGTTGCGCCGGGATCGGTGAGCTCGGGCGGTGCAGCCGGCAAGCCGCGGGCCTCGCGCAAGGCGACGGCGCGGTGCTGGCGCCAGATGCTCTTGAAATGCGTGTAGTAGTCGAGCGAGCTCGCCTTCAGCGCGTCGAGCGTGTCGATGTTGCGCGCGCGCAGGTCGATGCCATCGACGAGTCCCACGCCGATCCCGATCGCGGTAGCGTCGTCGCCGTGCACCACTTGCGCCGGCGGGGTCGTGTACATGTCCAC
>JAICLP010000124.1 GCA_025925475.1 Burkholderiales bacterium
AACGTCGCGATGCCGCTGCGGATTCGCCGCACCGACGAGAAGAAGGCGAAGGAGCAGGCGGGCGACATGCTCGCGCGCGTCGGCCTCGAGAAGCGCGTGCGTCACCTTCCCGGCGAGTTGTCGGGCGGCGAGCGCCAGCGCGTCGCGCTCGCGCGTGCGCTCGTGACGCGGCCGCAATGCGTGCTCGCCGACGAGCCCACGGGCAATCTCGACCGGCGCAACGCCGGCGCCGTGTTCGACCTGATGCTCGAGCTCAACCGCGACGTCGGGACCGCACTCATCATCGTCACGCACGATCCCGACCTCGCGGCGCGCACGGATCGGACGCTGCATCTCGTCGACGGGAAGGTGCAGTAGCCTGATTCAGAGCCTCAGCAGATTCCTCCTGTCGGCTGCCGGGACGGCATTGATCGACACGCTCTTATCGAATGTAACGAAACGCCCGTCGTGTTGCACGGCGAGGGCAAGCAGATACATATCCGTCATTTGTCGAGGCCCGTGATTCGCGACGCATCGATAATGTGCCCGTCGACGATGCTGACATCATCGAGCCAGAACTCGTGCAGTGCGCCGCCCGTGGCTTCGCGAAGTCGCTCGACGATTGCTTTCACCGGAAGGGCGTTGAGCAGGGAGCGCATCAGTAAGCGTCTTCCTCGCGAAGCGAGTCGATCAGCTCGTTTGTAACAAGCGCCCCGCGCTTCGGGAAAGCCCGAAACCCCAAGTGCGATTTGGACGACCGCTTCCCGGTGCTGGCGCTCGGACTCGTCGTGAGCGCCGCGCGCGCCAGATCGGATATGACCTGGCCAGCCGTCTTGCTTTCGCGGCGCGCGCGCTCCTTGACTGCAGCGAGCACGTCGTCCGCGATCTCCAATGTCGTTCTCATCGGTAGATGCTACAAAGCGGCCGAAGCGCGATCGCTCGCGAGCTCGTTGCAGACCATTGGGCGCGAAGCTCGTGACTGCGGACGAGCGCCTGCGAAAGACGTCTGGCATTTCGGCGATCTGGTAGTCGGAGCCGATCGTCGCCGCCAGGCATTGCACGGCTAATACTCGACCGGTATCGGATCCATCGAGCGCCACAGGTACCACGTCGCGACGCTGCGGTACGGCCGCCAATTCTCGGCGAATGCGCGAAGCAGGGCGAGCGGCTGCCGCTCGCCGTCGAAATAATGCAGCGCCATCGCCTTCTGCAATCCGAGATCGTCGAGCGGCAGGATATCGGCGCGCATCTCGTGGAACATCAGGAACATCTCGGCCGTCCAGCGGCCGATGCCCTTCACGTCGACGAGCGCCTCGATCAGCGCTTCGTCGTCGAGCGTGGTCCACTCGCGCGGCTCGAGCCGTGCCGACACGAAGTGGCGCGCGAGGTCGCGGATGTACTCGGCCTTGCGCTCCGACAGGCCGATCCTGCGCAGCGTCGCGATGCGCTTGCGCGTCACGCGCGCGGCATCGAGAACCGGCGGCACGGCGCTCGCGCTCCCGCATGCTGCGACCAGGCGCTCCCAGATCGCCTGCGCGGCCTTGACCGAAATCTGCTGGCCGACGATCGCGCGAGCGAGGGTGGTGAACGGGTCGCCACGGCGGGTGAGATGGAGTCCCGGCGTTGCGGTAATCAGCTTGCCGAGCACCGGGTCGCGCAATGCGAGCTCGCGGGTGGCATCGTCCCAGTAAGGCGGCTTGGTCATCGGTCGAGCAGGAATGCGGCCCCCGCGGCGTGGCGGAGGCAACGAAAGCACTGCGCCGCGGTCTTACGCGCGCCTCGCGCCAAAGCGTCGCGAGCCGGCGGGAAATGGTACATTACGCCGCTTTTTTCAAGAACTTGGGAGCCTGAATGCCTCGTCGCTGGCAATTGGCAAGCGCCATCATCGCGCTGCTGATTGCCGCATCGGCATGGGCCGCCGATTCGGGAAAGGTATTGCGCATCGCCTTTCCCGTCGCCGAGACCGGATTCGATCCGGTGCGCGTCTCGGACCTCTACTCGAACGTCGTCAACGAGGCGATCTTCGAGCGGCTTCTCACCTACGACTATCTCGCGCGTCCCGCGAAGCTCGTACCGCAGACGGCCGAATCGATGCCGGAGGTTTCCGACGGGGGCCGCACGTACCTGCTGCATCTGAAGCGCGGCATCTACTTCGCGCCCGATCCCGTGTTCAAGGGCAAGAAGCGCGAGCTCACTGCCGAGGACTACGTCTATTCGTTCAAGCGCTTTGCCGACCCGGCCAATCGCGCGCCATACGGCTTCATGATCCAGGGACGGATCGAGGGCCTCGACGACGCGATCGAGGAGGCGAAGAAGACCGGCAAGTTCGATTACGACACGACGATCCCCGGCATCGTCGCGCTCGACAAGTACACGATCCGCTTCAGGCTCACGAAGGTCGACTACCTCTTTCCGTACACGCTCGCGCACGTGCCGTTCGGCGCGGTCGCGCGCGAGGTCGTCGAAGCCTACGGCAACGACATCCAGGCGCATCCGGTTGGCACCGGCCCGTACATGCTGAAGGAATGGCGGCGGGCGGCGCGCATCGTGCTCGAGGCGAATCCGAACTATCGCAAGGTGACGTGGGACTTCCAGCCGAGCGCCGATGGCGGCGACAAGGACATCATTGCGGCGATGAAGGGCAAGACGATTCCGCAGATCGGCCGCGTCGAGATCTCGGTCATCGAGGAGAACCAGTCGCGCTGGCTCGCGTTCCAGCGCAAGGAGCTCGACTATCTCGCGGTGCCGCCGACGTTCGTCGAACAGGCCATCGACGGGGAGAACAAGCTGCGACCGCAATGGGCGAAGGAAGGCGTGTCGCTCTATCGCGAGATCGACCCGAGCGTGACGTACACGTTCTTCAATTTCCGCGATCCGCTCGTCGGCGGCTTCTCGAAGGAGAAGATCGCGCTGCGCCGCGCGATCATCATGGGCTACGACCTCGACGCGGAAATCCGTGTCGTCTACAAGAACCAGGAAGTACAGGCGCAGATGCCGATTCCGTACGGCGTTGTCGGCTTCGATCCGAACTACCGCAACGTCAACCAGTACGATCCGCTGCTCGCCAATGAGCTCCTCGATTACTTCGGCTACCGGAAGGGTGCCGACGGCTACCGGACGCTTCCCGACGGCAAGCCGTTGACGCTGCGGATGGCGACAGGCACCGCGGCGATCGACCGCGAACTGAGCGAGCTGTGGAAACGGTCGATGGACGCCATCGGCGTTCGCATCGTGTTCGAGCCCGGCAAATTCGCCGACACGCTGAAGGCAACGAAGGCCTGCCATGTGATGATGTGGCAGGCGGCCTGGACGGCCGACTATCCGGATGGCGACAATTTCATGCAGCTTCTCTACGGACCGAACACCGGCGAGAGCAACAATGGCTGCTACGAGTCGAAGGCCTACGATGCGCTGTACGAGAAGTCGCTGACGCTGCCCACCGATTCCGTCGAGCGCGATCACCTGTTCATCGACATGTCGCGGCAAATGGAGGTCGACGGGGCATGGAGCCTGCAAGGCTCGCCGATACGTAACGAGCTGATTCGCCCCTGGGTGAAGGGCTTCAAGAAGCATCCGATCCTGCAGGCCGAGTTCGTTTATCTCGACATCGATTTCAATGGTTCCGGCAATCAGTGACGCTGCGATGAACGCATCGCTCGCACGCATCCGTCGTGCACGATCGATGCGCGGGTGGATCGCGATTGTATTTTCCGCGGCGCTCGTGTGCGTATCGCCCCACGCGCCCGCTGCCGATATGACGAAGGTCGTGCGCCAGGTGTTTCCGGCCGCGGAGACGGGCTTCGATCCAGCCGGCGTGCAGGATCTGTACTCGGCGACGATCGAGCAGGCGCTCTTCGAGACGCTGCTCACCTACGACTATCTGGCGCGGCCGTCGAAGCTCGTGCCGCTCACCGCCGAATCGCTGCCCGCGATTACCGACAACGGAAAGACGTACACCCTGCACGTGAAGAAGGGGATCTACTTCATCGACGATCCCGTATTCAAGGTCAGGAAGCGCGAGCTCACGGCAGCCGATTATGCGTATTCGCTGAAGCGGCTGATCGATCCGAAGATTCGCTCGCCGTGGGCATGGCTCGTCGAAGGCAAGATCGTGGGCTTGGACGAGCTCGCCGGGCAGGCGAAGAAGACGGGCAAGTTCGACTACGACGCGAAAATTCCGGGCCTCGAGACGCCCGACCGCTATACGCTCGTGATCCGCCTCAAGGACACCGACTACAACCTGTCGTACATCCTTGCGCACGAGCCGACGTCAGCGGTCGCGCGTGAAGTGATCGAGGCGTACGCCGACACCGCGGGTCGCGCGATGGCAAATCCGGTCGGCACGGGCGCGTATCGGCTGCAGCAATGGGTGCGCAGCTCCAGGGTCGTGCTCGAAGCGAATCCCGGCTATCGCGGCTTCACGTGGGACTTCACGTCGTCGGACCCGGCGGACCAGAAGCTGATCGCCGAGATGAAAGGCAAGAAGATGCCGCAGGTCGGCCGCGTCGAGGTCAGCATCATCGAGGAGGACCAGGCACGGCTTCTCGCGTTCCAGAGCGGCGAGCTCGATTTGATGGATTTGGGCGGCCCGCTCGCGCCGAACGTGCTCGACGCCGGGAAGCTCAAGCCCGAGTTCGCGAAGAAAGGCATCAAGCTGTCGCGGATCATCGATCCGGCGATCATCTACCACTACTGGAATTTGCAGGATCCGATCGTCGGCGGCATGTCGAAGGACAAGATCGCGCTGCGCCGCGCGATGGCGATGGCATACAACGTCGACGAGGAGGTGAAGGTCGTGCGCAACGACCAGGCGATCGAGGCGCAGTATCCGATCCCTCCGGGCGTCGTCGGTTACGACGCGTCCTATCGCTCGCCGGTCGAGCACGACGTGGCCACCGCGAACAAGCTGCTCGACGCATTCGGCTACAAGAAGGGTGCGGATGGCTGGCGCAACCTGCCTGACGGAAAGCCGTTCACCATCCGATATGCGTCGCGCCCCGATTCGCTCGGCCGGCAGCAGGACGAACTGTGGAAGAAGGCGCTCGACAGCATCGGCATCCGGATGGAAGTGCAGAAGGACAAGTTTCCGGAGCTATTGAAGCTCGAGCGGCAATGCAAGCTGATGATGCGCACCGCGTCGTGGATCGCCGATTGGCCCGACGCCGAGAATTTCATGCAGCTGCTTTATGGCCCGAACACCGGCCAGAACAACAATGCGTGCGCGCGCATTCCGGAATACGACAAGCTCTACGAGCAGTCGCTGCGCATCCCACCCGGGCCCGCGCGCGACAAGCTCTATCACGAGATGACGAAGATCATCGAGGCCTACGCGCCGTGGCGGCTCGACGTGCTGACGTACCGCAACATGCTGGTCTCCCCGCGCGTCGAGGGTTATCGCAAGCATCCGATCCTGCACAACGAATGGGCGTACATCGACATCGCCCCGAAGGGCCGCGGCGCGGCACCCGCGACGGGAAGCAGGGGGACGCCCGATTGAGCGCGCAACCTGATCGCATCGCTGCGCGCGCCATTCGCGCCGCCGGGCCGCCCCAGGGCGCGAATTACGCTCCCGCGGCGGGCAGCGCAGCGGCGCGAGCCGCAAGCGTGGGGGCGTCCCATCCAAAAGGAGGCGATCGATGACCGCCTACATCGTCCGCCGCTTGTGGCAGATGATTCCCACGATGCTCGGCGTCGTCGTGCTGGTGTTCGTCCTCTTCAACTGGGTTGGCGGCGATCCGGCCTACGTGCTCGCCGGCAAGATCAGCAATCAGGAGCAGATCGACAACATTCGCCGCCAGCTCGGCGTCGACCAGCCGTACTACGTGCAGCTCGGCATCTTTCTGAAGCAGATCGTCACCGCCGACTTCGGCGCGAGCTGGAGCACGAATGAGCGGGTATCGCACATCTTGTTGACGCGGCTTGGACCCTCCCTCACCGTGCTCGTGCCGCTCACGATCCTCTCGACGCTGATCTCGATCGGGCTCGCGCTCGCCGTCGCTTACGTGCGCGGATCGCTCACCGACCGGCTGGTGATGATCGTCTGCACGGTCGGGCTTTCGATCTCGATCCTCGTCTACATCATCGTGTTCCAGTACGTGTTCGCCTACAAGCTCGGCTGGTTCCCGGTGCAGGGCTGGGGCGACGGGTTTGCGCAGAACCTGTTCGTGTACGCATCGCTGCCCATCCTGATCGGCCTGGTCGTGAGCATCGCGCCCGACCTTCGCCTGTACCGGACGTTCGTGCTCGACGAGATCAATCAGGACTACGTGCGCACGGCGCGCGCGAAGGGGTTGTCCGAGAACCGGATCATGTGGATCCACGTGCTGCGGAACGCTTCGATTCCGATCATCACGAACCTGATGGCCGGTCTCCCGGGCCTTTTGCTCGGCTCGTTCCTGATCGAGCGCTTCTTCTCGATTCCGGGCATCGGCCGCGAGGTGATCCTCGCCGTCGAGCGCTCCGACTTTCCGGTGATCAAGGCGATCACCGTTTACGTCGCATTCGCGACGATCCTCACGAACCTGCTCGCGGACCTGACGTACAAGGCGGTCGATCCGCGCGTGCAGCTAAAGTGAAGGAGACGCAACAGTGGCTACCCACGCGGCCGCACTGAACGAGCGACGCGCGCCGACCGCGCGCGAAGTTCCGCATGCCGTTTCGCCGGGGCTCTGGACGCTCGCGTGGCGGCGTCTTCGTGCCGATCGCGTCGGCATGGTGTCGCTCGTGATCGTCGCGGCGTTCATCGTGATGATGATCCTTTCGGCGAGCGGGCTCATCGCCGCCGACTGGAACCGCGAGGTCGGCATCAACTATGCGCCGCCCTCGTTCCTCGCGGGCGACGTGCCGGCCGGCGCGCCTGCGGCTCCGGGTGCATCGACGCCGCTCGCGACGGAAAGCGCGCAACCGGCGAGTCAATACAAGTCGAACATCGTCGATCCGATCGGGGATGTGATCGCAAAATTGAAAGGGGGAAAAAGCGAGAAAGGCGAATCTCAGCCGGGCGCTGCCGCTCCGGCCAGCTCTTCTGCGCCTGCTGCGGCCGAATCCTCGGATGAATCCGTCGATCCGCTTGCCGCGGTGATGGCCGACATTCGCGCGGGGAAAGGAGTCGGCGCCGAGGCGAAGCCCGTCGAGCGCAAGGCCACGCTGCCGTTCGGCGGCGACAAGTGGGGCCGCGACGTACTGAAGAAGACGATCAAGGGCTCGGAGACGTCGATCTTCGTCGGGCTCGCCGCGGCCGCGCTCGCGACGTTTCTCGGCACGGTGTTCGGCGCGCTCGCCGGTTATTTCGGCAAGTGGGTCGACGACGCGTTCAACTGGTTCTACAGCGTCTTCAGCTCGATCCCCTATCTGCTTTTGATCCTCGCCGTCGCCGCCGTTCTGCAGCAGAAAGGCATCATGACGATCGTGCTGATCCTCGGCCTCACCGGATGGGCCGGCACGTTCCGCCTCATGCGCGCCGAATACCTGAAGCACAAGGCGCGCGAATACGTGCAGGCAGCCGACGCGATCGGCGCATCGAGCACACGGCGGATGTTCATCCACATCTTCCCGAACGTCTCGCACGTCGTGCTCGTGCAGATGTCGATTTACACCGTCGGCTTCATCAAGGCCGAAGTCATCCTGTCGTTCCTCGGATTCGGCGTTCCGGTCGACGTCGTGTCGTGGGGATCGATGCTGAACGAGGCGCAGAACGAGCTGATCCTCGGCAAGTGGTGGCAGCTCGTCGCTGCGGGCACCGCGATGGCGGTTCTGGTGACGGCGTTCTCGCTGTTCACCGACGCGCTGCGCGACGCGCTCGATCCGAAACTGAAGGGACGCGTGGGAGCGTGACGAACATGGCCACCTCTATCGGCGCGCCCGCGCCGCACGCGATGACTGCTTCCGTGCCGAGCAGCGATGCGCTGGTCTCGGTGCGCAATCTGCGCGTGTCGTTCCGCCTCGACCGCAGCACTACGTTCGAGGCGGTGAAGGGCATCTCGTTCGACATCCCGCGCAACAACACCGTCGCGCTGGTCGGCGAATCGGGCTCGGGCAAATCGGTCACGTCGCTCGCGATGCTGGGCTTGTTGCCGCCCGAGAATTCGGTCATCGATCCTGCATCTCAGATCGTCTATGACGGGCGCAATCTCGTCGGGTTGCCGATCGGCGAGCTGCGCAAGCTCCGCGGCGCGGACCTCTCGATGATCTTCCAGGAGCCGATGACGTCGCTCAATCCGGTGTTCACCGTCGGCTGGCAGCTCGAGGAAGTGCTGCGGCTGCACGTCGGAATGACCGGCCGCGCGGCGCGCAAGCGTTCGATCGAGGTGCTGCGCGAGGTCGGCATTCCCGAGCCCGAGCGGCGCATCGACGCCTACCCGTCGCAACTCTCGGGCGGACAACAGCAGCGCGTGATGATTGCGATGGCGATCGCCTGCGAGCCGAAGCTCTTGATCGCCGACGAGCCGACGACCG
>JAICLP010000052.1 GCA_025925475.1 Burkholderiales bacterium
CGAATGCCTGCGCGAATGCGGCCTTGCCGACGACACGCTGGTCGTCTACACGACCGATCACGGCGACCAGCTCGGCGAGCGCGGCCTTTGGTGGAAGCACACGCTGTTCGAGGATTCGGTGCGCGTGCCGCTGATCATGCGCTGGCCCGGCCGCATCGCGGCGGGCGAGCGGCGCGCACAGGTTGCGAACCTGATCGATGTCGCCGCAACGATGCTCGATGCACTCGGCGGCGCGGCGTTGCCGCAAGCGCGCGGCCGAAGCCTCCTGCCCATCGTGCACGATGCACGGGCACTCTGGCTCGACGAGACGTTCTCCGAGCACTGCACCGACGTCGTCCCCGCATGGACCGGCGGGCGCGCCGCACAGCAACGGATGGTGCGCCGCGGCCGCTTCAAGCTGATCTACTACCACGGTCACGCGCCCCAGCTCTTCGACCTCGAGAACGATCCGTACGAGCGGCACGACCTCGCGCACGACGTGCGCCATGCCGATACGCGCGACGAGCTGCTGTCGCGCGTGCTGGACGGCTGGGATCCGGATGCGATCGCCGCGCGCATTCGCGCCCGGCGGCTCGAAAAGGACGTGATCGATCGCTGGGCGCGCCACGTGCGACCGCAGGACGCCTTCCGCTGGAACCTGCTCCCCGAGCACAACCGGCTCGAAGCGGAAGCCGGATGAAGATTCCCCAACGCTCGCTGCCCCCCGTGGGGCTGGTCAACCGCTTGGGGCAGCCCGGCGCGGCTGACGTGGCAGCGAAATGCTGGCCGCGCGTCGGCCTCGGTTGCGCAAGCCTCGGCTCGCCCGCGCTTGCGAATGACGAAGCCGAGGCCGTGATCGGTGCCGCGATCGAGCGCGGCATCCGCTTTTTCGACGTGGCACCGCTCTATGGCGGCGGCCTCGCCGAGGAGCGCCTGGGACGCGCATTGCGCGCGTTGCCGCGCGACGATTACATCCTGTGCACGAAAACAGGTGTCACGCGTCCGTACGCGCAACCGCCGATGCCGCCGGATGCAACGCGGCGGCGCCAATTCGATCGCTGGGATTACGGCATCGACGCGACGCGATCGTCGGTTCGCACGAGCCTGCAGCGCCTGCAGGTCGATCGCCTCGATGTCGTGCATCTGCACGATGTCGAAGATCATCTCGATCGCTGCCTCGAAGCGTACGGCGAGCTCGCTCGGCTCCGCGATGAAGGCCTCGTCGGCGCGATCGGCGTCGGCTCGAATCTCGTCCAGCCCGTCGAGCATTTGCTCGAGCGCGCAGACATCGGCGCGTTCCTGCTCGCCGGCTGCTACACGCTGCTCGATCAGTCGGGCACCGCGCTGATGCACGGTGCGCGCGAACGCGGCATCGCCGTCATCGCCGGCGGCGTCTTCAACTCGGGCATTCTGGCCGCGTGGCCGCAAGCCGACGCAACGTACGGCTACCTTCCGGCGCGAACCGACGTGCTCGCACGTACGGCGCGCATCGCGGCGATCTGCGACACGCATCGCGTCCCGATCGGCGCCGCCGCATTGCAGTTCGTGCTCGCGAATGCGTCGATCACGACCGTGCTGATTGGACCGCGCAGCGTCGGCGAGCTGCACGCGAATCTCGACGCGTTGTGCCTTCCGATCCCCGACGCGCTGTGGGTGGCGCTCGAGGCTGCTTGTCTGATTCCGCACGGCAGCCCGCGCCCGCACGCCGACTTCGCGGAGGCGTAACGGCATGCGGATCGACGCGCACATCCATTTCTGGCGCCCCGAATGCGGCTTCGACAACCGTCCGATCGCCGACCATGCCGCGTACCGGCGCGATTTCGTACCTACCGATGTCGAGGACGACCTTCGGCGTTGCGCGATCGACGGCGTCATCCTCGTGCAGACGTGTCCGCAGGTCGAGGAGACGCAATGGCTGCTCGCGCTCGCGCAACGCTATCCGCCTGTAGCAGGCGTCACCGGGTGGGTCGATCTCGACGATCCCGACTGCGACTTCTCGCCGCTGCTCGCGCAGCCGAAGATTGTCGGCATCCGCGCGCAACTTCGCCGCATCGCCGACCCCGCCTTCATCGAGCGGCCGCAGGTGCTGCGCAACCTGGCAGCGGCGTTGCGGGCCGGACTCGGCGTGACGATCCTCGCCGAGCCGCGCCATTACGCAAACGTCTTGCGGGCATTCGATGCGCTGCCTCCGGGACCGATCACGCTCAATCACCTGGGCCTGCGCTTCGCCGAGACCGATGCGACACTGTGGCGTGACGCGATGCGCCGGTTCGCGCGCCGTGACGATCTGTTCGTCCAGCTTTCCGGACTCCCGTTCCTCTACGGCGAGCGCTGGCGCAACGACGATGCACGCGCGGTGCTCGACGAGGCGTTCGATATCCTCGGGCCGTCGCGGCTGATGTTCGCCAGCGACTGGCCGATGCTCGTGCGCTTCGCCTCGTATGCCGACTGGGTGCGGACCGTCGACGCGTTCCTCGAGCGCCGCGGCGCATCGCGGCACGAGACGGATGCCGTCTTCGCGGGCAACGTATGCCGCGCCAACCCCCGCCTTTCCGTTCGCTCGCTCACCGAGACCCCGTCATGAAACGATCGCAAATCAACGCCGCCATCGACCGCGCGCATCAGACGCTGCGCGAGCATGGCATCCGGCTCCCCGAATACGCGTACTGGTCGCCGGACGACTGGCGCCGCAAGGCGGGCCCCGACCATCATCGGATCTTCGAGAACATGCTCGGCTGGGCATGCACCGACTTCGGGCAGGGCGACTTCGATCGCTGCGGCATCACGATGTTCGACGTACGTAACGGCACGCCCGAGCCGAATCTCGGCACGCCGTACGGCGAGAAGATCTTCGTCCTGGCACCCGGGCAGCGGCTGCCGTTCCACTTCCACTACAACAAGACCGAGGACATCATCAGCTACGCGGGCGGCACGCTGATGATCGAGCTCTACAACGCGAACCCCGACGAGACGATGAACGAGACGACGCCCGGCCACGTGTATTGCGATGGCGTGCGCAGGACGTTCGAAGCCGGCCAGGTCTTCGAGATTCCCCATGGCGAGAGCCTGACGATCGTGCCGCGGCTCTACCACCGCTTCTGGGCGAAGGATGACGGTGGCGTGCTCGTCGGCGGCGAAATCTCGACGATCTCGGTGCCGAAGACCGACAACAAGTTCACGGCCGGCGGCAAGCGTTTCGTTCCGATCGAGGAGGACGTCCAACCGAAGTATTTTCTCAACGTCGATTACGACAAGCTGCGCGTGCCGGCATGACGATCGGCAAGCGCCTTGCGGATCGCGTGGCGATCATCACCGGTGGCGCTGCCGGCATCGGCGCGGCGATCGCGCACGCGTTCTGCGACGAAGGTGCGCGCGTCGTCGTTGCCGATCGGGACGAGGACAGCGCCAAGCGCACGGCGAGCACGCTCGGCGCGAACGCGATCGCGATGGCCGTCGACGTCACGAACGAAGATCAGGTGCGCCGCGTCGTCGCCGATGCGGTCGCACGCTTCGGCCGCATCGACATCCTCGTCAACAACGCCGGCATCATGCGCAAGGCGTACGTCAAGGACATGACCGAGCAATTGTGGAATGCCGTCGTCGACGTGAACCTCAAGGCGACGTTCCTGTGCAGCAAGGCGGTATTGCCGGCGATGATCGAGCGGCGGTCGGGGCGCATCATCAACATCGCGTCGATCGCCGGCAAGATCGGCGAGCCGACCGCGAGCGCGTACAGCGCCGCGAAATGGGGCGTGATCGGCTTCACGCGCTCGCTCGCGCTCGAAGTCGCGCAGCACGAGATCCTCGTCAACGCGATCTGCCCGGGGCCGATCCCGACGGCCCTCGGCCAGCAGGGCTGGCGCGACGGTGCGCAAGTGGAAGGCGTCGATCTCGATCGCATCATGGCGCGCGTCGGCTCCCGCTCGCCGCTGCGCCGCCTCGGCACCGTCGAGCAGGTCGCGAAGATGGCGCTCTTCATCGCGTCCGACGACTGCGATTTCACGACCGGCTCGGCGTTCAACGTCGACGGCGGCATCGTGATGAATTGATTCGCAGGCATGCAGCGAGCGCATGGCCGGCATTGATCCTCGACAGCCGAACGTCCTCTTCATCCTGAGCGACGACCAGGGTGCGTGGGCGATGCGCTGCGCCGGCAACGCCGACATCGTCACGCCGTCGCTCGACCGGATCGCGGCGGCCGGCGTTCGCTTCACCTCGTTCTTCTGCACGTCGCCGGTCTGCTCGCCGGCGCGCGCGTCGCTTCTGACCGGCGAAATCCCCTCGCGGCATGGCGTGCAGGACTGGATTCGCGACGGCAACGTCGGGCCGAGCCGGATCGACTACCTCGCCGGCCGTCCGCTTCTGACCGACGTCGTCGCGAAAGCCGGCTATCGCTGCGCGCTGATCGGCAAATGGCATCTGGGGGCGAGCGACGTGCCGCGGCCGGGTCACGTGAAGTGGTTCGCGCATGCCTCGGGGATGAGTCCGTATTACGACGCGCCGATGATCGACGAGCGGCGGCCGCGCACGATCGCGCGCTACCTGACCGACGAATTGACCGACCAGGCGCTCGCGTTTGTCGACGACGAGTCGACGCGCGCGCAACCGTTCTGGCTCGCGCTGAACTACACGGCGCCGCATTATCCGTGGATCGACTCGCACCCGCGCGAATACACGGATCGCTATGCCGGTTGCGCATTCGCGTCGTGTCCGCAGGAGCCGCCGCACCCGTTTTCCGCGACCGGCAACCCGGCGACCGACGAAGGCCACCGGCGGCGCCGCGAAAGCCTCGTCGGTTATTTCGCGGCCGTCACCGCGATGGACGCCGGCATCGGCCGCGTGCTCGATCGCATCGACGCGCTCGGACTTGCCGGGAGCACGCTCGTGATCTTCATGAGCGACAACGGCATGAACTGCGGCCACCACGGCATCTGGGGCAAGGGCAACGGGACACGGCCGCAGAACATGTACGACACGTCGGTCAAGGTTCCCGCGCTCTTCAGGCAGCCCGGCCGCATCGCGCCTGCCGTGCGCGACGATCTGGTGAGCGGCTACGACGTGTTCCCGACGCTGCTCGATTACCTCGGCATCGCCGATCCGGCGATCCACAAGCGCCCGGGCAAGAGCTTTCGCACGCTGCTCGAGAACGGCGCAACGGGTGCCGAGCGCGACGTCGTCGTCTACGACGAATACGGGCCGGTGCGCATGGTGCGTACCCGCGAATGGAAATACGTGCACCGGATTCCCGACGGTCCGCACGAGCTGTTCGACCTCGTTCACGACCCGGACGAGCGGACGAACCGGATCGGCGACGCGGAAACCGACACGATCAGTACGGCCCTTCGCGCACGGCTCGACGCGTGGTTCGCCGAATTCGTCGATCCGCTGCACGATTGCGCGCGAGGCGCAGTGACCGGCTACGGTCAGCTCGGTCGTGTCACCGCGGACTCGGACGCGAGGAACGTGTTCGCCGACGTGCCGATCAAGGCGCTCGCAGTCCCGGCGCGTTCGTGATCGATTCGATGGAAAGGAAGGAATCGTGAAGACATCGCCCGTCATGACGCGTCGCCGCTTGCTGCGCGCCGCCGGCATCGCAGTCGGCGGCGCATGGATCGCGCGGACGTCCCGGACATTCGCCGCGGGCGCGCCAAAGAGCTCGTCGCTCGCCATCGGCCTGCTGCGCAATCCGGTGTCGGGCCTGATCGCGGTCACCGAAGAGAAGGGTTGGTTCAAATCCGCGGGTGTCGACATCACGTCGATCACGTTCAGCGGCGCCGGCGGGCCGAAGCTGATCCAGGCGATGGGCGGCGGCAGCGTCGGATTGGGATCGGTTTCCGCAACCGCCGCGCTGCTCGCGCTGGCGGCGAATGCGGTTCCGCTTCGCATCGTCTCGATCTCGACCGATCCGGCACCGGCGTTCGCGTTGCTGTCGGCGCCGGACATCAAGACGATGCCCGAGCTTCGCGGCAAGCGCGTCGCGACGACCGCGGGCACCGGCCTCCAATATTTCCTTGCCCGGGCACTGCGCAAGTTCGGCATGAGCCTCGGCGATATCGAGTTCGTCAATCTGCCGGTCGGCGATGCGCAGTCGGCGTTTCTCGCGAAGCGCGTCGACGCCGTCGTGCCATCGCTGAACGGCCGCTACTACATCGAGGGCTTGCGCAAGGACACGCACGTGCTCTTCAGCCACGACGACTTCACGAAGCCGCCGGGACCGACGACGCCGTTCGAGGACTACGACGTGTTCGTCGCACCGCGCAGCATCGTCGACGGCAACGCCCCGGCGCTGCGCGCATTTCTCGCTGCCTACCACGGCAAGGGCGTGCCGTACCTGCTCGATCCGTCGACCCAACCAGCAGCGATCGCCGAGATCACGCGCTATGTCAACGCCGAGCAGAAGAGCCCGACCGACGAAGCGGCGATGCGCCGCCAGCTCCTCGCGAGCGGCTTCTTCGACGTCGCGAAGGCGCGCGCGATTCTCGGAAGCGACGCATTTCGTGCCGGCCTCGACGATCAGATCCGCTTCTTCGTCGAGACGAAGCGCATTCCCGCGCCTATTCCGCTCGACGCCGTGATCGTGCGCGACCTGCTCGGCGCCTGACGCGCCGACCGCGGCACGCGGCCTCGTGGTCGCGAGCGCCAATGCGACTGGTCGCGTGGAACATCGAGAGCGCGCTGCCGCGACTCAGCGCGTTGCCGGCGATCGTCGAAGCGTTCGGTTCGCCGGACGTCGTCTGCCTTCAGGAGTTGCGCATCCGGAGGCAGGACCGCGATGTCGTCGCGGCACTCGAATCGGCGCTCCCCGGCTATCGATGTCATCACTCGCTGCCGCGCGATCCGCGCAACGTCACGTTCCGCGGCGGGCGCATGTACGGCGTGGCCACGTTTGCGCGCGGCCGCTGGCGCGGCGAGGTGCCCGACTGGGATCGCGAAGGGCGCGTCGTCGTGGCACGCAGGCGCGGACTGTCGATTGTCAACATCTATGCGGTCAACGGCACGTCGAAGCCGCATTACGACGAAACGGGGACGATCCGCGGCGACCGCCATCGATTGAAACGCTGGTTCCAGGCCTGCGTCATGGATCTCGGCCGCGAGCTTCGCCATCAAGGCGGCGTCGTCATGGCAGGTGACTGGAACGTCTCGCGCAGCGCGCAGGACACGTACCCGCGGCTGCGGACCGAATCGCCGCACGCGCAAGCGCGTGCGGAGCTGAACGCGCGAATCACCGAAGAGGGCTTCGTCGACATCTGGCGCGAGCGCCACCCGACGACCCGGGCGTATACATGGTTCAACCGCAGGTCGCGAGGCCTCGATGCGGCCCGAGTTGATTACGTACTGGTCTCGGCGGACCTGGTCCCACGCGTACGGACGGCCGAAATTCTGGATCCGTTGCCTTTCAGTGATCACGCGCCGATTGCGATCGAGCTCGCACGAACGTCCGCCGTCTAGTCCGGGCTCGTCGACCGGCCCGTCGGCCGATCCACGCCCGCTCTCGCCGCCGTGCGCATTCCCGCCTATGATTCGCGGTAGGAAGCGGCGACCCAGATGCCGCGCGCGCAGGCAGGTCCTTGTAGGGAGCAAGGCAATGCCGGACCCCGAACGACAGCAGCAGCGATCGTCCGCCGCGACTTCGGATGCGTGTCACATGCGAAGCCGCCGCGCGTTCATCGTTGCGGCCGCCGGCGCGGCCGCGCTTCGCGCCGCGGGATTGCGCGCCGAAACCAGGCTGCACCGCATCGGCTTCCTCGGCAACTCCACCGCCGAGCTCGAGGCGAATCTCGTCGGCCCGTTTCGCGAAGGTTTGCGCGACCTTGGCTACGTCGAGGGCCGCAACATTGAGATCGTGTATCGATGGGCGGACGGCGATTATTCACGCTTTCCCACGCTCGTCGCCGAGCTTCTCGCGGAACACGTCGATGTCATCGTCACCGCCGGCACGCCGGCGGCGCAGGTCGTCGAGCGCGCGAAAAGCGGAGTACCGCTCGTCATGGTCGCCGTCGGTGACCCGGTGGGAACGCATCTCGTGGCGAGCCTCGCGCACCCCGGCGGCAATGCAACGGGGCTCACGTCGATCGCGCCCGATCTTGAAGGCAAGCGCCTCGAACTGCTGACGCAGGTGGTGCCGTCGCTCGCAGGCGTTGCGGTCGTCTGGAATCCCGACAACGCATTTCATGTCGGTGCCGAGCGTCAGGCGCAGATCGCCGCGAAGCGGCTCAAGCTCGCGATGCTGTCGGTGCGTGTGCGCTCGGCGGCCGATTTCGACGCCGCATTCGATTCGATCACGAGCGGTGGCGTGGGCGCGCTCAGCGTGCTGGCCGATCGAATCTATCTCCATAACCGTGCACGCATCGTCGCGTTCGCTGCGCACCAGCGGCTGCCTGCCGTGTACGCCTACCGCGAGCTCGTCGACGCGGGTGGATTGATGTCGTTCGGGCCCGACTACGCCGAAATGCATCGCCGTGCAGCGACGTACGTCGACCGCATCTTCAAGGGCGCGAAGCCGGGCGATCTGCCGATCGAGCAGCCGACCAAGTTCCAGCTGCTGGTGAACCTGCGCGCAGCCGACGCGATCGGCCTCGCGATCCCGAAGGCGCTGCTCGTGCGCGCCGACGAGATCATCCGATGAGCAATGCCGCGTCGCACGGTGCCGTGTCGCCGAGGGAAGCCACGCCCGCGGCAGCGCCGGTGCACGCGATGCGGCGCGGCCGGCTCTTCCGCCGCTACCTGCTCCTGATCCTGACGCTCGTCACGATCGCGCTGCTTGCGTCCGGCGCCATCAGCATCTACTTCACGTATCAGGAAACGAAGAGCGCGCTTGCGAGCCTGCAGCACGAGAAGGCGCTCGCCGCGGCGTCGCGGATCGAGCAGTACATCCTCCAGATCGAGCGCCAGCTCGACTACGCGGCGCTGCCGCAGCTCGATGCGAGCAACGTGGAGCTGCGCCGCATCGAGTTCCTGAAGCTTCTGCGGCAGGCGCCGGAAGTGACCGACGTTGCGCAGCTCGATGCAACCGGGCATGAGCGACTCGCGGTGTCGCGGCTGGGCATGGACAGCATCGGCTCGGGCCGCGACCGCTCGCAGGAGGCGGCGTTCCGGGAAGCGAAGACCCGGCGCGCGTGGTTCGGGCCCGTCTATTTCCGCAAGGAAACCGAGCCATACATGACCATCGCGATCAAAGGAGCCGGGGACAACGGCGGACTCACGCTCGCCGACGTGAACCTCAAGTTCATCTGGGATGTCGTGTCGCGCATTCGCATCGGCGACAAGGGCAAGGCGTACGTCGTCGACGATCAGGGCTATCTCGTCGCCGATCCCGACATCGGGCTGGTGCTGCGCAAGACGAACCTGGCCGCGTTGCCGCACGTCCGGGCGGCCGCGGCGCGACGCGGCGACGACGACGACGTCGCAACGCTGTCGACGAACCTCGCCGGCACGCGCGTGCTGACCTCGGTTGCGCCGATCAACGCGCTCAAGTGGAACGTGTTCGTCGAACAGCCGGTGTCGGAGGTCTACGCCAAGCTGAACGCGTCGATCCTGCACACGGGTCTCCTGCTGCTCGCCGGACTCGTGCTCTCGGCGCTCGGCGCGCTCGCGCTTGCCCGCGGCATGGTGCGGCCGATCCGCACGCTCGAGGAAGGCGCGCAACGGATCGGTGCCGGCGACCTCGATCAGCGCATCGACGTGCGCACCGGCGACGAGCTCGAAGCGCTGGCCGCGCAGTTCAACCGGATGAGCGAACAACTGCGTGAATCCTATGCGGATCTCGAGCAGAAGGTCGCCGAGCGTACGCAAGAGCTCGAGAACGCGCTCCAGCAGCAGACCGCGATCAGCGAGATCCTGCGCGTGATCTCCAGCTCGCCGACCGACGTGCAGCCGGTCTTCGAAACGATCGCGGCGTCCGCCCTCGGTCTCTGCGACGCGGTGTCGGCATTGGTGTTCACGTTCGATGGCGAGCTCATCCACCTCGCCGCCAACGCGAACGTCGATCCCGAAGCGGAAAGCGCATGGCGCCAGGCATTCCCGCGACCGCCGAGCCGCGAGACAGCGACCGCGCGCGCCATCCTCACCGGCAAGGTCGCAATGATTCCCGACGTTCTCGCGGATCCCGACTACGTGGTCGGCGACATGGCCGTGAGGACGGGATTTCGCAGCGCGCTCGGCGTGCCGCTGCTTCGCGACGGCAAGTCGATCGGCGCCATCGGCGTCGGCGGGCCCCAGCCGGGGCTGTTCGACGACCGCCAGATCGCGATCCTGCAAACGTTCGCTGATCAGGCCGTGATCGCCATCGAGAACGTGCGCCTCTTCAACGAGACGAAGGAGGCGCTCGAGCAGCAGACGGCGGTTGCGGAAATCCTGCGCGTCATCTCGAGTTCGCCCACCAACGTGCAGCCGGTGCTCGATGCGATCGCGGATCGCGCGGCGCGCCTCTGTGATGCGTCGGCCGCGTCGATCTACCTGCTCGACGGCAACGCCCTGCGGCACCTCGCGTCGCGAGGCCCGTCTCCGGATCCGGTCAATCACGTCGAAACGCTGCCGATCGACCGCAACTCGGTTTCGGGACGGGCGTTCCTCGAGCGCCGGGCGATCCAGGTCAACGACATGCTCGCGGAGGGCGGAGAGTACCCGGCGAGCCTCGCCCTCGCCAGACGCTTCGATCATCGCGCGGTGCTCGTGATTCCGTTGATGCGCGAGGGACAGCCGTTCGGCACGATCCTGCTGCGCCGCCGCGAGGTGCGGCCGTTCGGCGAACGCGAGCGCGCACTGCTGCAGACGTTCGGGGACCAGGCCGCGATTGCGATCGAGAACGCGCGGCTCTTCCACGAGATCGAGGAGAAGAGCCGGCAGCTCGAGATCGCCAACAAGCACAAATCCGAGTTCCTGGCGAACATGTCGCACGAGTTGCGCACGCCGCTCAACGCGATCATCGGCTTCTCCGAAGTGCTGCTCGAGCGTCTTTTCGGCGATTTGAACGACAAGCAGGACGACTACCTGAAGGACATCCATTCGTCCGGCAAGCATCTGCTTTCGCTCATCAACGACATCCTCGACCTCTCGAAGATCGAGGCCGGCCGGATGGAGCTCGAGCCTTCGCGCGTCGACGTGGCGTCGGCGATCGCCAACGCGCTGACGCTCGTGCGCGAGCGCGCGCAGCATCACGCGATCACGCTCGCGCAGGACGTCGATCCGGCGCTCGGCACGGTCGACGCCGACGAGCGCAAGTTCAAGCAAATCCTGCTCAACCTGTTGTCGAACGCCGTGAAGTTCACGCCCGACGGCGGGCGCATCGACGTGACAGCGCGCCACGTCGGCGACGTCGCGGAGATCGCCGTGCACGATACCGGCATCGGCATCGCACCCGAGGACCAGGCGGCGGTGTTCGAGGAGTTCCGCCAGGTCGGCCGCGACTACACGCGCAAGCAGGAAGGCACGGGCCTCGGGCTCGCGCTGACGCGGCGCTTCGTCGAGCTGCACGGGGGAACCATTCGCCTCGACAGCACGCCGGGCGCTGGGTCGACGTTCACGTTCACGCTGCCGCTTTCACGATGAGGCCGCGCAAAGCTTCGTTTCACCGCGAGGCCTTGGAGCCGCTCGCCGGGAGAACGCCATGAGTCTCGTCCTGATCGTCGAAGACAACGGGAAGAATCTCAAGCTCGTCCGCGACATCCTGCAGGTGAAAGGCTACGAGACCGTCGAGGCGACGACCGGCGAGGACGGCATTCGCGTCGCGACCGAGCGAATACCGGACCTCGTGCTGATGGACATCCAGCTTCCGGGAATGAACGGCATCGATGCGTTGCACGCGCTGCGCGCCCGCACGGCGACGGCGAACATCCCGGTGATCGCGGTCACCGCATCGGTGATGCAGCAGGATCGCAAGCTCATCATGGACGCCGGCTTCGACGCGTATGTCGGCAAGCCGATCAACCTGCGCGAATTCCTCGACGCGGTGCGGCACGCGCTCGAACGCGGGAGTGACCTGCCATGAGCGCTGCAGAGCCGCCTCAAAGCGCGAATTCCGCCCCCTTGGGGGGCAGCGAGCGGGCAAAGCCGCGAGCGTGGGGGGATCATACAAGCGCCGCGGGGCCGTACCAAGGCGCGAATTCCGCCCCTCGGGGGGCAGCGAAGCGGCGGAGCCGCGAGCGAGGGGGGAACATACAAGCGCTGCAGAGCCGCCTCAAAGCGCGAATTCCACCCCCCCGGGGGGCAGCGATGCGGCGAAGCCGCGAGCGCGGGGGGATCCCATAAGGCCCAAGGTGCTGGTCGTCGACGACACGCCGCTCAACATCAAGCTGCTCGGCGACGTCCTCGCCGCGAACGGCTACGCGGTCAGCACCGCGCAGAACGGGGAGGAAGCGCTTGCCAGGCTCGCCGCCGATCCCCCGGATATCGTGCTGCTCGACGTGATGATGCCGGGTCTCTCGGGATACGACGTGTGCCGGCGCATCCGGGCGAATGGCGAAACGGCGCTCCTTCCGGTCGTGATGGTCACCTCGCTCGACCCGCAGCAGGAGCGCGTGCACGGCATCGAGGCGGGCGCCGACGACTTCCTGTCGAAGCCGATCAACCAGCCTGAATTGTTCGCACGCGTGCGCTCGCTGTTGCGCATCAAGTCGCTGCAGGACGAGGTGCGCCGGCAGGCGCAGGCGCTTTCGCAATGGAACGATGAGCTCGAGGATCGCGTGCGCGCGCAGGTCGAGGAGTTGCAGCGGCTGTCCCAGTTGAAGCGCTTTTTCGCGCCCGCCGTGGCGGACGCGATCGTCAGCGCCGGCGAGCAATCGATGCTCGCACCGCACCGTCGCGACATCTGCTACGTGTTCGTCGATCTGCGCGGGTTCACCGCGTTCACCGACGCCGCCGAGCCCGAGGAAGTGCAGACGGTGCTGCACGACTATCACGCGACGATGGGTCCGCTGATTGCCGCGCACGAAGGCACGCTCGACCGCTTCGCCGGCGATGGAATCCTGGTGTTCTTCAACGACCCGCTGCCGATACCGGAGCCCGGCAGGCGTGCCGCGCGCATGGTGCTCGCGATGCGCGATGCGTTCGCGGCGCTTCGCGCACAGTGGCTCGAGAATGGCTACGACCTCGACCTCGGCATGGGCATCGCGCGCGGCTATGCGACGCTCGGCGCATTCGGCTTCGAGGGCCGCTTCGACTATTCGGCGATCGGCAGCGTCGTCAACCTCGCCGCGCGGCTGTGCGGCGAGGCGAAGGCCGGGCAGATCCTGATCGATCAGCGGATGCGTGCCGCACTCGGGGACGCGTTCACGACCGAGACGGTCGGAAGGATGACGCTCAAGGGCTTCGCGCAGCCCGTTCCCGTGTTCGAGCTCGTGCGCATGGCGTAAAATTCGCTTGTACACGGGCGGGCGACACAATCGCTTCGCCCGAGGCCGCGGCTACCCGTCGCGGCGCGATCCGGAACACGATTCTTGGAGCTTTCGCCGATGGCCCTGCCCGCTGCGGTTCCCGCCGTCGCGCTTCGCGACGTCTCGCTCGACGACAAATACGAACTGCGTCCCGGTCGCGTCTTCCTGACCGGCGTTCAGGCGCTCGTGCGTCTGCTGATCCTGCAGCGCCAGCGCGATTCGCGCGCCGGGCTCAACACCGGCGGCTTCGTCTCGGGCTATCGCGGCTCGCCGCTCGGCGGCCTCGACCAGGCGTTGTGGAAAGCGCAGAAATTCCTCGACCGCGCGCACATCAGGTTCCAGCCGGGCCTGAACGAAGATCTCGCAGCGACCGCGGTATGGGGCACGCAGCAGGTCACGATGTACGAAGGTGCTACCGTCGACGGCGTGTTCGCGATGTGGTACGGCAAGGGCCCGGGCGTCGATCGCTGCGGCGACGTCTTCAAGCACGCGAACTTCGCCGGCACGTCGAAGCACGGCGGCGTGCTCGTGCTCGCCGGCGACGATCACGCGGCGAAGTCGTCGACGCTGCCGCACCAGTCCGACCACCAGTTCTCGGCGGCGATGATGCCGGTGCTGTATCCGTCGTCGGTGCAGGAAATCCTCGACCTCGGCCTGCATGGATGGGCGATGAGCCGCTATTCCGGCTGCTGGGTCGGGTTCAAGTGCGTCTCGGACACCGTCGAAAGCTCCGCTTCCGTCGACGGTGATGCGAGCCACGTCGAGATCATCGTCCCCGACGACTTTCCGCTGCCGCCCGACGGCGTGTCGATCCGCTGGCCCGACACGTTCCTCGGCACCGAGGCGCGGATGCAGGACTACAAGATTTACGCGGCGCTTCATTACTGCCGCGTCAACAAGCTCAACCGGATCGTCGTCGATTCGCCGACTCCGCGCCTTGGCATCATCACGAGCGGCAAGAGCTATCTCGACGTGCGCCAGGCGCTCGACGATCTCGGCATCACCGAAGCCGACGCCGCGGAGATCGGCATTCGTGTCTTCAAGGTCGCGATGCCGTGGCCGCTCGAGCCCGAAGGCGTGCGTCATTTCGCCGAAGGCCTCGATGAAATCCTCGTCGTCGAGGAAAAGCGGCAGATTGTCGAGTATCAGCTGAAGGAGCAGCTCTACAACTGGCGCGACGACGTGCGTCCGCGCGTCGTCGGCAAGTTCGACGAGAAGGGCGAATGGGTGCGCCCGCACGGCGATTGGCTCTTGCCTCCGCACGCCGAGCTGACGCCGGCGATGATCGCGCGCGTCATCGCGCAGCGCATCGAGCGGCTGGAGCTGCACCC
>JAICLP010000388.1 GCA_025925475.1 Burkholderiales bacterium
CATGCCCGGCGGCTCCGGGCACTCAGAAGTCGATCAGGAACGGCGCCGCCATCAGCGCCACGCCGACGAGCACGAGCTTTACCGCGCCGTCGACGAAATACGGGTAGATGCAAAGGATCATCCCGGCGATCAGCGGGACGAACTTCGCCTGCCGCTTGCCGTAGATGAAATAGCCCATGCCGATCGCACCGGTGAAAAGGCCGATGACTAGGCTCGTCGCGTTCATCGAGCCTCTCTCATGCGGGGCGCACCGGCGACGCCGCGTACTTGCCGACGACCGTCGTCCACGGACGCACTTCCCAGCGCTTGACGAGGCCGTTTTTCACATAGGGATCGGCCTTTGCGAAGCGCTCGGCAGCCGCCGGAGAATCGCCCTCGAACAGCAGCATCGCGCGGTCGGTCGGCTCGGTGAGCGCGCCGCCCAGCACCAGGCCTTCGGCCTGCCACGCAAGCTGCAGATGTTCGTTGCGAAAGGCGCCACGCCGGTCGAGATAATCGGGCGCAAGCTCGTAGATCAGCAGATAGTGCATGCACGGTCCTCGTCGTGTCGTAACCGATGGTACGCGAGCAATGGTACGCCGAGGTGCGACGCGAGTCCGCGCGCGCCTGCGGCCATCACCTGATCGTGATTCCATGCGAAGAGCGGCGCAAGCAGCGGCGACAGGGACTTCATCCAGCGCTTCGTCGTCGTCACGATCCAGTCGTAGCGGACGCGCGTGACGTCACCCTCGCGCGCAAGGTGCCAGCGTCCCACGCCGGTCAGCTCGCCCGATGCGCGCCCTTCGATCCGATCGGGCCGGTGCGCGTCAGTCGTCGTCATGTCGAAGGCGAGCCGATACGGCAGGCGGCTCGACCACGTGTAGCGCCACACCGCGCCGATGCCATTCGCGTCGCCCGGCGCGATCGATTCGACCGATTTCACGTAGCGCCACCACTGCGGCCATCGCTGCGGCTCGGCAAGCGCATCGAAGACCCGGTCGACTGGCGCCGCGATCAACCATTCGGTGGCCAGCGCATAGTGCGCGCGCCCGTTCATTCAGCGCCGTATCGTTGCGGTGCGCTTGCGCGGACGCGCCGCAGGCGCCTGCCGCGCATCGCTGACGCGCGCTTCCCACCACGGCTCGAGCAGATCGGCGATCGACGAGGGCAGACGCACGCCCGACTGGCGAACGGCCCAGCGAAAGCGGCCGAACGGGGGACGCGCGAGCTCGTCGAGCGCGATCAGCGGCGCGGCGAAGAGTGCGTCGAGCCGGAGCTTCACGTAGCGGCTGCGAATGCCTGCCTGCGCCTTCTCGTCGAGCCAGTGCACGTCCTCCCATGGCTCGCACAGCGCATAGCCCGATCCGAACAGGCCCTTCGGCGGCACGCCGAGGCGAACGAAGAACGCACGGGAGCCCGCCTCGATGCCGCGGTTGCGTCCGCACGCCCATTCGACGTCGACGTGGCCGCGCCGCTCGATCGCGCGCCGCTCGCGCGGCATCTCGGGCCAGTCCCACAGCTTCGGATTCCACGCGTAGACATGGCTCGCCACCGAGGTCGATCTCCGAAAATCGTTTCGCAATGCGTCGCGCGGTGGTAGATTCCGCGCGGGAAATCACGCGCGCCGAATGCCACCTTCGCTCACGCTGCCACGTTCGCTGACGCTCGTCGCCGTCGCGATCATCGTGGCAGCCTGCTCGAGCGCACCGCCCCGAACCGTGTCGCCACAAAATCCGCCGTCCGCGAGCGGCAAATATTATCTGGACGACGGGCCCGGCGCGAACCCGCCGGCCGATCTCGACGCGATTCCCGACGCCGTGCCGCGCATCGAACCGATGGCACGCGCGTCGAATCGTCCTTACACGGTCTTCGGCCGCGAATACGTCCCCGCGACGTCGCTGCGGCCGTATCGGGAGCGCGGCATCGCATCGTGGTACGGGCGGCGCTTTCATGGACAAAAGACGTCGATCGGCGAGCCGTACGACATGTATGCGATGACGGCCGCGCATCCGACGCTGCCGCTGCCGTCGTATGCGCGCGTGACCAACGTCGCGACCGGCAAGAGCGTCGTCGTGCGCGTCAACGATCGCGGGCCGTTCCTGCACGATCGGATCATCGATCTGTCGTACGCGGCTGCGCAGAGGATCGGCATCGCCGCACGCGGCAGCGGCGAAGTGGAAGTCGAGGCGATCCTGCCGGGCACGCTCGCGCAAACGGCGCAGGCGGCGCAGCCGCCGCTTCCGCCCGTTGCCGCCGCGCCGGCGATCGCCTCGGTGGCAAGTGCGGCCCCGGTCACGTCGCCGCTACCGCCCGCTTCCGACGCGAACGTCGTGACGATGCCGATCGCGCCGGTTGCCGACGTGATGCCGGCTGCTCCCGTCGCCGCTGCCGATGCGCCGCCGGGCGTCGCACCCGCATCGCTCCCATCTGCGCAGGCACCTGCGATCGGCGTAGCGCCGCCATCGCTCGCGTCGGCGCAGGCATCGGCGGTCGCCGTCGACGTTGCGCCCGTTGCGCCGATGCGCGGCGGCTATTCGGTGCAACTTGGCGCCTTTGTCAACTTCACGAACGCTCGAACGTTTCTTGCACACGTGCAGAACCAACTCGCTTCCGCCCGGGTCGAAGCGAGGATTCGACAGGCTGGCGGCTTCTATCG
>JAICLP010000104.1 GCA_025925475.1 Burkholderiales bacterium
CGAGAAGGACGATTTCTCCCAGGCGCGCTGCAATGAAAGCCTTGCGCGCCTCGTCGACCGGCGAGATTCGCGAATTCAGCGCAACGACCACGCGGCCGTGATCGGGGTCCCGGAAGGTTATCGCCACGCCGCTGCAGACGCCATAGCGTTCGGCGTCCCGCAGGAACGCCTGGCATAGCGGATCATTCTTGAAGTCCACGGCGTCCCATACGTAGGGGATGTTGCGGTTATAGGTGTTCGTGAGACGGGGGTCGACCTCGATGTAGCCCCGCTCGCCGTACAGGACGACCCATTCCCTTGGCAAAGTCGTCCAGACGAATAATCGGGTGTCGCGCCGGGTAGGGCTTGGGTCGGGGGACATTGCGTACATGAAGCTGTCGAATCCCAGCTCGTTGACGATAGATTCCATGACGGGCTGCAGCGGCTTACCCTTCAGCGCAGCTTCCGAAAGGCGGGCAATGTGTTCGCTGAGGACGTAACCGGGAATCGAGGCGGGCTCGCCCGGATTGATGACGGTAAGCATGACTCCCCCTTGTCGTGCTTCTGCGAGGCCATCATACGCCGGCGGAACGAAGTGATGTCAACGGACGCGGAACTGTCAGAAGTGACGGTTTTCGCACTGCTGCAGTCGATGCTCGCAGGCGGGATCAAGGCGATTTCAAACCCCCCACCTCATCCCCCGCTGCGATCCCCTTCGCCGCAAACCATCCCTGCCGCATTTCGATCGCATAGAGTGCCTGGCCCTTCGACCAATGCGTCGACTCGTCCTGCGGTCGCATGTCCTCGATATTGAGTATCCGGCCGTTCGCATCGATGAATGCGATCGAAAGCGGGATGTACGTGTTCTTCATCCAGAACGCGAGTTCCTGGGGCACTTCGAAGACGAAAAGCATTCCGTGGTCCTGTCGCAGGCTGAACCGGTTCATCAACCCCGTCTCGCGCGTCTGCGGCGTCGACGCCACTTCGACGATCAGCTTGTTCTCGCCGATCGCCAGCGTTCTTTCTGGGAGATCAGCGGAGCTCGCCGAAAGCGGAAGTGCGAAAAGACACAGAAAGCAGGCGATCAGACGAATCATGAAGTCCTCGGCAAATCGGACGGCAAGGGCGGCGCGGCCAAAAACGGGATCCCGGCGTCACAACAGCGCATCTGTCGGTGCCGTTTGCGAAAGCGCTGCATCGACGGCCGCTCGCGTGTACTGGCCGGCGAAGAGCGAGATGAATTCATAGACGAAACCGCGCAGAAATACGCCGCGACGAAGCGCCAATCGCGTCATCGACGCCGCGAACAGGTGACTCGCGTCGAGCATCTCGAAATTGGCATCCTTCACCGCGTCGTACGCCATCTGCGCCATGATGCCGATGCCCATCCCGAGCTCGACGTACGTCTTGATGACATCCGAGTCGAGCGCGGATAGCACCACGTTCGGCTCGAGACCCTTCGCCGCGAACGCCGCATTGATCGCGGAGCGTCCGGTGAACGAGAAGTCGTAAGTGACGATCGGATACCGCGCAAGCGCCTCGAGCGTGAGCGGCTTGATTGCCGTCAACGGGTGCTGCTTCGGCACGAGCACGCCGCGGTTCCAGCGGTGACATGGAAGCGCGACGAGATCCGGGTAGTTGCCAAGCGCTTCCGTCGCGATACCGACGTCGACGTCGCCGTTGCGCGTCTGCTCGGCGACCTGGACGGGGTTGCCCTGATGCAGCACGAGCCGCACCTTGGGAAAGCGAGTCGCGAACTTCGACAGCACGGGCGGCAGCACGTAGCGGGCCTGCGTATGCGTGGTTGCGATGCCGAGCACACCGCTGTCCTCGCTGCGGAACTCGTCCGCCACCCGTTTTAGATTGCCGATTTCGCGCAACGCCCGGCGAGCAGTACTGACGACGACTTCGCCCGCGGGGGTCAATGAGGCGAGCCGCTTGCCCTGCCGGACGAACACGCGCAAGCCAAGCTCGTCTTCGAGTTGCCGGATCTGCTTGCTGATGCCGGGTTGCGACGTGAAGAGCACTTCGGCCGCACCGGAGACGTTGAGACCGTTGTCGACGATCGCAACGAGGTATTTGAGCTGCTGAAGATTCACGCGTTATAACCTATCCTCGCTGATTCATTTGGATTATATGACCTGAAAGCTTGAATTCATGGGGCAGCTCCTCAAGATTCACCCGACGCATCCGCAAAAGCGCCTGGTCGGCCGTGTCGCAGACGCGGTGCGAAACGGAGGCGTAATCGCCTACCCGACGGACACCACTTATGCGCTCGGCTGCCAAAGCGGCGACGGCGAGGCCGCGCGCCGCATTCGCCAGTTGCGCGGTGTCGACGACCGGCACCACCTGACGCTCGTCTGCCGTGACTTGGCCGAGGTCGGTCGTTTTGCGCGCATGGATAACGCTCAGTTTCGCATCGTGAAGCAGAGCGCCGCCGGTGCGTTCACGTTTCTGCTCCGTGCGACCCCCGAAGTGCCGCGGCGCGTCCTGCATCCGAAACGCAGCACGATCGGCGTGCGCATTCCGCAGCATCCGGTCGTCCTGGCACTGCTGGCGATGCTCGACGAGCCGATCCTCTCGTCGACGCTGCTTCTGCCTGGCGACTCCGAGCCGATGCACGACGCCGAGGTCGTCGCGTCCCGACTGGGCAAATCGATCGACGTGATCGTCGATGCAGGGCCGTGCAAGGCGATCCCGTCGACCGTGATCGACCTCGAGACGTCGCCGCCGACCGTCGTTCGGCGAGGCCTGGGCGATCCCGCCGTCCTGGGGATCGAAGAAATCGGGGAGTTGGGGTAAACTAGCCGCCAGAGAATGGATTTATCGCTTGCGACCATCGTGCTCTGGGCGGTGCCGGTGGTCTTCGCGATCACGTTGCACGAAGCGGCGCACGGTTACGTCGCCCGGATGTTCGGCGATCGGACGGCCGAGTTGCAGGGCCGCATCACGCTGAACCCGCTTGCGCACATCGACCCTGTCGGGACGATCCTGGTGCCGGGCGTGTTGATTCTGGCGGCAAAGCTCGGGGGACCCGCATTCGTCTTTGGCTGGGCCAAACCGGTCCCGGTCAACTTCGGCAATCTGCGCAATCCGAAGCGCGACATGCTTTGGGTTGCCGCCGCGGGTCCCGGCGCGAACCTCGCGATGGCGGTGTTCTGGGCGCTCGCGCTGAAGCTCATCGCCAGCGCGGCGCCGGGGAGCGTGCACGGACTGTTGATGGCGAACGTTGGCATATCGGTCAATCTGGTGTTGATGGCGTTGAACCTGTTGCCCGTGCCGCCGCTCGATGGCGGTCGCATCGCGGTCAGCCTGTTGCCGTTGCGCGCGGCGCGCGCGTGGTCGCGCATCGAGCCGTTCGGCTTGTTCGTGATCATCGGCTTGCTCGCCTCGGGGCTTCTGAACGATGTGATGGCCCCGATCCTCCGCTTCGCCGAATGGCTTTTGCATACGCTGCTCGGTCTTTGAGCAGTCAATAAACAGAAATCGCTCTCATGTTCCCCGACCGGGTGTTATCGGGCATGCGCCCGACAGGCCGCATGCACATCGGCCATTACCACGGCGCGCTCAAGAACTGGATTCGCCTGCAGGAGGAGTACGAGTGCCTGTTCTTCGCTGCCGACTGGCATGCGCTCACGACGCACTACAACGAAAGCGAGACGATTGCCGAGAGCGTATGGGAGATGTTCGTCGACTGGCTCGCGGCGGGCATCGACCCTACGCGTGCGACGCTGTTCATCCAGTCGCGCGTGCCCGAGCATGGCGAGTTGTCGCTTCTGCTGGGGATGATCACGCCGGTCGGCTGGCTCGAGCGCGTGCCGACGTACAAGGACCAGCAGCAGAAGCTTGCCGACCGCGATCTGTCGACGTTCGGCTTTCTCGGCTATCCGGTCATGATGAGCGCCGACATCCTCGTCTATCGCGCGAACAAGGTGCCTGTCGGCGAGGATCAGATGTCGCACCTGGAAGTAACCCGCGAGCTCGCGCGGCGCTTCAATCACATCTACGGACGCGAGCCGGGCTTCGAGGAGAAGGCGCGCGCCGCGGTGAAGAAGCTCGGCAGCAAGAAGGCGAAGCGCTACGACACGTTGCGCACGGCGTTCCAGCAGCAGGGCGACACCGAAGCGCTCGAGGCGGCGCGTGTGCTGCTCGAGGATACGCAAAACCTTTCGCTTGGTGATCGCGAGCGGCTCTTCGGCTATCTCGAAGGTGCGCGCCGAGTCATCCTCCCGGAGCCGCAGGCGTTGCTGACCGAAACGCCGCGCGTGCCGGGGCTCGACGGCCAGAAGATGTCGAAGTCGTACGGCAACGCCATCATGCTGCGCGAAGACCCGGCGTCGGTTGCGCAGAAGATCCGCACGATGCAAACCGATCCGGCGCGGGTGCGCCGCACCGATGCCGGCAATCCCGAGCGCTGCCCGGTATGGGGATTGCATCAGGTGTATTCGAACGAGGAGACGCGCAACTGGGTATGGCAGGGCTGCACGACGGCGGGCATCGGCTGCCTCGAGTGCAAGCAACCGGTGATCGACGCGATCATTCGCGAGCAGCAGCCGATTCGCGAGCGCGCCCAGCGCTATCTCGACGACCCGACGCTCGTGCGCAACATCGTCGCCGACGGCTGCGAGCGCGCGCGCAAGCTTTCCGAGGAGACCATGCGCGACGTCCGCGAAGCAATGGGCCTGGCATATGACTGACGCTTCGCTCGACCTCGAGCACATGTCGCCGGCGCCGAAGCCGCTCGCGCGCGTCTACGGCGAGCCGGTGAACGAGCTGCCGCAGGACCTGTACATACCGCCGGAAGCGCTCGAGGTTTTCCTCGAGACGTTCGAGGGCCCGCTCGATCTTCTGCTCTACCTGATCCGGCGCCAGAACATCAACGTGCTCGACATTCCGATGGCCGAGTTGACGCGCCAATACCTGGGGTATGTCGAGATGATGCGCCGCACGCAGCTCGAGCTCGCCGCCGAGTACTTGTTGATGGCCGCGGTGCTGATCGAGATCAAGTCGCGGCTGCTGCTGCCGCGACCGCCCGCCGCGCCGGGCGCCGAGGCCGAGGATCCGCGCGCGGAGCTCGTGCGGCGACTGCTCGAATACGAGAAGATGAAGCAGGCAGCGCGCGAGATCGATGCGCTTCCGCTCATCGACCGCGACTTCACGACGGTGCGCATCTGGTTCGAGCGCCTCGCCGGCGAGCGCCTGCCCGATGTCGCGCCCGAGGATCTGCGCACGGCATGGGCGGGGCTCATTGCAAGAGCGCGTGCGAACCGCCATCATCTCGTGACCCGCGAGCAGCTCTCGGTGCGCTCCGAGATGAGCCGGCTCCTGAAGGTGCTCGAGCCCGCGCGCTATGTCGAATTCACGGCGCTCTTTGCCGAGCACTCCGACGTGGCGCATCTCGTCGTCACGTTCCTCGCGCTGCTCGAATTGACGCGCGAGCGCCTGGTCAGCGTGACGCAGTCGGAAGGGTACGCGCCGATCTACGCCCAACTGCGAAGCGAAGCGCCGTTTGCGCTCGCACCCGATGTCGAATCCGAATAACGAAATCGAATCGCCGATGTCCGATCTGCACGAAATCAAGAGCGTGCTCGAAGCCGCGCTGCTGGTCGCCGGGGAGCCTGTGCCCGCAACGCAGCTGGCGAAGCTTTTCGATCCGCCGCTCGACGCCGATACCGTGCGCAGGCTCCTCGACGAGCTCGCGCAGGACTGGTCGTCGCGCAAAGTGGAACTGGTTCAGGTCGCGTCCGGCTGGCGCTTCCAGGGCCGCCGGGATGTGCAGCCGTATCTCGATCGGCTCACGCCGGAAAAGCCGCCGCGCTATTCGCGCGCGGTCATGGAAACGCTGGCGATCATCGCCTATCAACAGCCCGTCACGCGCGGCGACATCGAAGCCATCCGCGGCGTGGCCGTCTCGACGAACGTCATCAAGACGCTCGAGGACCGGCAATGGATCGAGGCCGTCGGTCATCGCGAAACGCCGGGGCGCCCGGCGCTCTATGCGACGACGAAGACGTTCCTCGACGATCTCGGCCTCACATCGGTCGCGGAGCTGCCTCCGCTCGCCGAACTCGATTCCTCCCACCTTCTGGAGATGCCTGATGCCCCCAACAAGGCCGCCGAGGCGCCACGCGCACTCGCGAGCCCGATCCTCGGGTCCGATCCAACAGCCGAATCTGGCGATGCAACGGATCGCGGAGAGCCTGCCGCCGCCGAAACACAAACGATCCACTGACGAAATCTTCAGCGAGCCGCAGCGCCTGCACAAGGTGCTGGCGAGCTGTGGCTTCGGCTCGCGCCGCTCGATGGAGGAGATGATCCTCGCCGGGCGTATCACCGTGAACCGCATGCCGGCGGAAGTCGGGCAGAAGGTCGGTCCCGGCGACGAAGTGCGCATCAATGGCGAAGTCGTCAAGGTGCGCTTTGCCGATCCGCGTCCGCGCGTGCTGATGTACCACAAGCCCGCCGGCGAGCTCGTCACGCGCGACGATCCGGAAGGGCGGCCGACCGTGTTCGAGAAGCTGCCGTCGATCGGCAACGCCCGCTGGATCAACGTCGGGCGCCTCGATTACAACACCGAGGGACTGCTGCTCTTCACGAACTCGGGCGAGCTCGCAAACCGGCTGATGCATCCGCGCTACGAGGTCGAGCGCGAATACGCGGTCCGCGTGATGGGCCGGCTCACCGACGAGCAGATGCAGAAGCTGACGACAGGCATCGAGCTCGACGATGGTCCTGCGCGCTGCGAGAAGGTGAGCGACGCGGGTGGCGACGAAGACGGCGCGAATCACTGGTATCACGTCGTGCTGAAGGAAGGGCGCAACCGCGAGGTGCGCCGCGTCTTCGAAGCGCTCGGCCTGATGGTGAGCCGCCTCATTCGGACGCGCTTCGGTGCGGTGGCGATGCCGAGTACGCTAAAGCGCGGCCAGATCGCCGAGCTCGACGCATCCGAGGTCGATGCGATCGTCGCGTCGGCTGGTTTGCGCGCGCAGCAGCCGCGGATCGGCGGGCGACCGAAGGGGCGCCACCACGGTCGGAACAATGAGCATGCCAAGCACGCGCAAGGACCGCGCGCGCCGCGTCCGCACAAGCAGCGGCCGCAGGGTCCGCGCGCACCTGCGCCGTCCTCGCCCCGAGGTTTGTCACACGCGGACGCGGATGGTCCGGTCAACGAAGCGCAGGCGACCACGGCGCAACCACGATCGGGCCCGCACCATCCGAAGAAGGGACGCGCGTGGAAGAATCGCGGAAATGGCAAGGCGAATGCCGGCGCGCCTCGTCCGCCGCACGGCGACCCGCGGCGCAAGCCGGCCACGCCGCAGGCGCAAGGACAGCGACCGCCGCGCGCGCGTCACAATTTCGACGAGGTGCAGCCACAGAGCAACGCGAATGCTTCGCCATTCGGCCGCACCACGCTAACCGTCCCTGGCGGTGCGTCCGGCGGCTTCGGCAACAAGGCGTCACCGCGCCATCGCAGCGGCCCGCGCGCGCAGCGTGCCGGCAAGGGAAACGGCCAGGCGCGCAATCAAGGCGCGCCCGCGTTCGATCGCCGCGAGATGGTCGAGCCGGCCTACAAGGCGCCTTCGCGTCCCACTACGCAACCGCAGATCCGATCGAAGCGCACGCGCACGATCGTAGCCGCCGATGCGGCGGCTGATGCCAACGGCAGCCCGGCGCTGCGGCGCCTGCTGAACGAAGGCAAATCCTGACGCTCGCGCGGCGTTACGGCGCTTCGCCGATTTCGCTGCGAAACGGACTGCCGGCTTCGAGCTCGTCGATCGAATGCGCGACGTCGACGCGCTCGCGCGCGCAGTAGTCGGCGATTGCCTTCGCGAACGCGCGATCCGCAATCGCGTGGAGCGAATGCGTGGCGACCGGCAACAGTCCCCGCGCGAGCTTGTGTACGCCCTGCGCGCCCCCTTCGAAGCTCTCGATGTCGCGCTCGATGCAGAACTCGATCGCCTGGTAGTAGCACGCCTCGAAATGCAGCCCGGGCACGTATTCACGGGTGCCCCAGTAGCGTCCCCAGAGCGTCCTGTCGTCGAACACGTCGAGTGCCGCGCACACGCGCTGGCCGTTACGGTAACCCAGCACGAGCAGCATGTGCGGTGACAGCGTCGCCGCGATCCGGTCGAAGAATTCGAGCGACAGGTACGGCGTCGAATGATGCGCGCGATACGTGCGCTTGTAGCAGTCGAAGAAGAACGCGCGATCGGCCGCGCTGATGTCCGCGCCGATCCTGCGCACGAACGTCACACCCGCCTCGGCGAGGCGACGTCGTTCCTGCCGGATCTTCTTGCGCTTGTCGTGATTGAACGCGGCGAGGAAGTCGGTGAAGTCGCGATAGCCGGCGTTGCGCCAATGGAACTGCACGCCATCGCGTGTCAGCATGCCGGCCGCAGCGCCTTCGCACGCTTGCGCTTCGTCGACGAACAGCACGTGCAGCGACGAATAACCTTCCGGAAGCTCGTGCCGTGCCCGCTCGAGCAGCGCGCGGCGCGTCGTCGCCGCGGGCGCCAGCATTCGCGCGCCGGGCACCGGCGTGAACGGAACGGCGGACACGAGCTTCGGGTAATAGCGGCGTCCATAGCGCCGGTACGCATCCGCCCACCCCCAGTCGAAGACGTATTCGCCGTAGCTGTGCGTCTTCGCGTAAAGCGGCATCGCGCCGATCAGCGACGATCGATCCCAGGCGGTGAGGAAGCGTGGCTGCCAGCCGGTTTCCACCGACGCACAGCCGGTCTCGTGCAGCGCCGAGAAATATTCGTGCGACAGAAGCGGTACGTGGTCCGCGAGCGCGTTCCATTGCGCGGCCGGGATCGCCGACAACGGAACGTCGTCACGAATCAACGGGGAGGCGACGACCGGCGGCCGCGGACGGGAGTAGGGGACGGGTGCGTGCATCGATCAGCGATTGTCGCATGTACGGTTTGCTAACATCGTACGATGCGAATCGCGCTCGCGCAGCTCGATCAGACGCTCGGCGATCTCGGCGGCAATGCGCAATCGCTCCTCGACGCCATTCATGCCGGTGCGCGTTCCGGTGCATCGCTCGTCGTCACGCCCGAGTTGTCGCTTTGCGGTTATCCGCCCGAGGATCTGCTGTTGCGCCCGGCGTTCCTCGATGCGTGCGCAAGCGAGCTGGCGGCACTTGTCGGCGAGGTTCGGGGCGTCGTAGCCACGATCGGCTTCCCCGAGCGGCACGAAGGTGCGCGCTACAACGCGGTTGCCGTCGTGCGGGATGGCCAGATCGACAGCGTATACCGGAAGCAACGGCTTCCGAACTACACAGTGTTCGACGAGGAGCGCTATTTCGAGCCCGGGTCGGCGCCGTGCATCTTCGACGTCGACGGCGTGCGCTGTGGCGTGATCATTTGCGAGGATTGCTGGTTCGCCGAGCCCGCTCTCCAGGCACGAAACGCCGGCGCCGAGCTGATCGTCGTGCCGAACGGTTCGCCGTATCACACAATGCAGCAGAGCGAGCGTCGCGCGCAGGTGGAGGCGCGCGTGCACGACACCGGCGTGCCGTTCGTCTACGTCAATCGCGTCGGCGGGCAGGACGAGCTCGTGTTCGACGGCGCGTCGTTCGTCATGGATGCAAAGGGAGCCG